>NZ_JACVWA010000024.1:0-122961 GCF_020658275.1 Clostridioides sp. ES-S-0190-01
GATAGTTCACTATCAGGACAAAAGAAGGTACAGGAATTAAGAAAAGAATTAGAAGAGGCTAAGAGAGCATTAGAAGATTTAGTTCAAGACCAAATTGATAAAGATGTAAACGATATGTACGATGATGAAAGTGATAGACTCCAAGATGAAGCAGATAAGGCTAAAGAAGATTTGGATAATAAGTATACTAAAGAAGAATTAGCTAGATTAATCAAAGAAGCATTAAACACAGGATTATTCACAGATATAAATGGTGAGGTTCATGATTTACAACAAACATTGCTTGATTTTGCTGATAAGTATGGTGATGGATTAGGGGCTACAGGGGCTATTATAAAAAGTGAATTAGTTGGTAATCTTGAAATTGCTAAAAAAGTAATGGAGGATATGTTAGATATTCAAGATAAATTAGGTGTTGGTGAATATAGCAATTATTCAGTACCTAGAGGTCGTAGTTATCAACCTCAACAATCTAATCAAAATCAATTTAATTACAATGCTCCATTAGTTAGTGTACAAGGTACTATGAATAGGGATATATTAAAAGAAGTAGAAAAAATGATTAAAAAGTCTCAAGATGAACTTGCCAAAGAAATAGTAAGAAAAACTAAATATTAAAATATTATGGCTTTTTATTTTAAAAAAGTTATTTAATTAGAATAATGACAACATTGACAGTTGTGACAATATTGGAGTATAATTATGATATAAATGATATAAAATTTATATCATAAAGACAAAAAGAGACTACAAACTATTTGCAGTAGGGTGTAGTTCTTGAAGTTAACAATAAAAAAAATAATAGATTTATGTATTACTTTCAGAATCACTAGACCCTCCAGTCTGGTGATTCTTTAGTTTTCTAATAGATGCTTTCAAATTTAAGATTGCATCTATCAGCTTCGTCAAATGATTTATTATTCTCGTAATCATAATTATCATTATTAAAAATAAAACTAAGTACTCCATAGTCTCACCCCCTTTCCTGGGGATTTTAACTAAAGAGCCATCACCCTAATAGTCTAAACTGTAGTCTCTAAAAATATTATACCATAAATTACCAATATGTTAAATTTAATATTATATTGACGACAGGAGTAGAATAAAGATATAATACAGATAACAGAAAATTAAAATATTTTACATAAAGAATTTCTACTTATCTATGCCACCTTAAACAAGTGGCTCTTTTCATACTCTGGTATATATTTAAGGAGGTGTTACAAATTATAAATAATATAGTAGATTGTGAACTTCTTATTGAGACAGAAATAAGAATGAAATATATAGATGAAAAAGACCTTGAAGATATTGAAGTGAACTTTGAATAATGAAATGATTTATAATATATCTATTTTGAGTATGTATTAATTGGAATCAATAATCGTCTTTATCTGGTGATTTTTTATTTATTGACTGTAAACGAATCTGTTTTACAAAAAACGTATTTGTGGTATAATAAAAAGTAAGGAATTTAATCTACTTAATACAAAGAGTGATTGTTTCCTTAAAGTTAATTAAAAATCAATTTATCTTTTGAAACCACTCTTATTGGCGTCTGAGTGGTTTTTTGCTTTATCATATATGTAACAAGCTATTAAACTTGATACAATATTTAGGCAAACATTAAACACTACTGTTTCCATAAATTCACCTCCCCATAAAAAAATAAAGTGAGGCTCACCTCCTTCCTTTGAAGAAGTAGGCTAAATATAGAAACAACCACTCTTAGCACTTTCGATTTATAATTCCTTACTATAACAAATTATACCATAATTTAACAATTAATAAAATATTTTAGCCCATTATTAATGATGGGCTTTTTTAATGTAAAGAAGGTGATAAAATATGCATTTTAATGTGAATCTCAAACAAATCCAAAGAGAGTATAATATAACCCTCCATAAAGTTAACAAAGAAATTCTAGGTGAAATTCCAATTGAATTTATAGATAGTTTAACTCGTAGCATTGATGGTACAGATGAAATTCAATTTACCATACCAAAATTTATAACAAATCGCTTTTCATTCCAAAAAATAATAAATCCATTGTATTATGAAGTAAGTAATGAAAGGTTTATATGTGTAGACAATAAAGAGTATTTTGTAATAAAAGAAATAAAAGAAGATGGATATAAGAATAAAGTTATTAGAGCAACATCAGCAGAAGTTAAACTGGGTAAGATAAATTTAAATATTGAAGACATAGGACTACAATTATTTACAGAAGATAAGGATGCTGGAATAATTAGTCTTAATAATTATATGAAAGAAGAAACTGGATGGATTTTAGGCAATGTAGATGACTCAATAGGTTATGAAACTACTGATACTGGAGAAAAAAGAGAAAAGGTAAGGTGGCAAGAAAGTGTAGATAGTAATTGGCATGACTTTTTAATTAATGATATTAAAGAAGAATTTGGATGTGTTGTTCAATTTGATACATATAATAAGAGAGTTCATTTATATGATGTAGATAGTTTTGGAGACAATATAGAATTAGTATTATCTTATGATAACTATATAAAATCACATGAAAAGACTAGAAATTCAGATGAAATAGTCACTAGAATGACTTTAGTTGGAAATGAGGAGATGGACATCATTGGAGCTACTGTAACAGGATATAAATATATTGAAAACTACTCTTATTTTTTAGAAAATGGTGAGATGAGTACAGGCTTAGTGAATGCAATACTTAAGTATAATGAGATGATTAAGTTAAGAGAAGTTGAGTGGTTAAAATTAATAGATGAAAAGAATAAAAAGAAAAAAGAATTAAGGGACAATAAAAATAAACTCCAAGTAATCTACTCTACCATCAATGCACTATATAGTATTAAAAAGACATATGAGACAAATAAAGATACTATTAATGCTGCCAAAGTAGCAGCAGATATAACTAAGAATAATGATAAAAAAGTAATACTTGAAGTAACTATAAAAAATTTAGAACAACAAGTATTAGAATTAGAAGATAGTATAAAGCAAATAAACATATTGTGTAAGAGAGAAACCGCAACTAATGAAAATGGACAATTAATTTTTAATGAAATATTACTAGAAGAATTAAAAGAATTTATTTATTGTGATACTTATACAAATGATTCATTTTTGGAGGTTGAAGACTTAATTGAAACAGGAAAAAGAGAGCTAGAGTTTAAGTGTAGACCAACAGTGGATTGGACAATAGACTCTGTAAACTTTTTAAATAGAATTATTAATATGGAGTTTAGACAGCATTGGAATGGATCATTAAGTGTAGGAGACATAATTATATTTTATGATAGAAATGAAAATACTGAAGATATAATATATTTTGTTGGATATACACAAAACTTTAAAGATGGAAGTTTAAATTTAGATTTATCTAATAAAAAATTAAAGGAAGATAATACAAGAACTATTTCTGATTACTTAACTAAATCAAAACATACTATGGATTCAGTCAATAAGAAAAAGTACTTACTCAATAGACAAAAATTCAATAGAATGAATGTTCCAGAAAGTGTGGTGTCTTAATGGCAATATATGATAATAGTTATACATTAAGTTATATAAGAATAACAGGATGTATAGTGACTTATAATGAAGAAGTTTATACTGTACAAGATGAATCAACAAATAGAAAGTATATATATTGGAACGCAAACAACCCTTATAAGCTTGAAACTTCTAATTTAATGTTAGATAGAAGTAATACAAGGTTTTTAATAGTTATAAATGATAATGGAATTCATACTGAGGTACCTAATGACAGTGATATATTTAGTATAAATTATGATGGAGATTCTCAAAAAAACATAGAGAAAGAGATCTATGCTCTATATGAAACAGATAAAAAACTTGGAGATAGATTTATTTCTGTTGAAAAAGATTTAGATGGAATACGACAAACAGTTGGAGATGTAAAAGAATATACTAGTTATATTAAAGAGAATATTTCAGTTATAGATCAAAAGGCAGATAACATAAATATATTTGTAAAGGAAGCAACTAAAAATTTTAATGACTCTAAAGAGCTTAGTAAATTAAGAGAAGATACAAATAATCTTATAATTAAGCTTAATTCTGATTTAGGATTATTTAATTCTAATATTAATGAATATTTTAGAGATGATGAAATTACAGATATTGAAAAGACTCAAATATCTACACAAATAAGTTTATTAGATACAGATAAATCTAATTTATACACTCAAATACAAAAAATAATTGATAGATGTCAATCAAATAGTGATAGTACAAGTATTGCTGCAATTAATAGCTCTAAAACAGCTTTAGATAATGCACATAATAATCTTAAAACAATAATCAATTCAGTTATATCTGATAATATAATCACACCTTCAGATGTAATTCTAGTTACAAATGGATTTGCAAAGTATAATTTAAAGGTTAATGAACTAAAAAATACTCTTGATGGAGTATTTCTTAAAGGTATGGGTGGAAGTGTTTCAGAAGAATTTGCACAAATAAATGTAAAAGCCAACGAAATAGCTTTGAGTGTGAAAAAACTTGATACTAATGTTGGAGAAATGAGTTCTGAAATCAGGTTAATGGCAGGAGAAATTGCTTCAAAGGTTTCAGAAGGTGACATTTCTTCAATTATAAGGCAATCACCTACAGATATAAGAATTGGATTTAATAAGATAGCCGATTCTGTTGTTATAAATTCTAGTGGTTTAACAGTAAATCAAGGAGCTATAGCATGCGATATATTAACTACTCCATCTGGACATGAACCAATAATCCGATTATTTGGAAGTAGCAAGTCTGGATTTGCAATAGATGCAAGAAAATCTGATGGTGCTAGTCAAGCATCAGCTATAAGATTAAAATATGATAGCAATAATTATTTTTTTGTTGGAAGTGGAAGTGCCGCTATATATATAAATGCTTATGAGAATTATAAATTTGGTTCAAATGATGCTAAATTTGGAGCAAATAAAATAGACGTTGGAGATGATGGATATACAAGAATGGATTTAACAGGAGGAAATTTTCGTCTTTATACTTCTGAAGACTGGGATGATGACAATGGAATAGTAATCTGGAAAAGAGGTGCTATTTCTTTTATGATAAATGGAGAAGAAAGACAACACTTTGCTAGAAATGGTTCTAAATCTGGAGCAATAGAAATAAATGGTACAACATTTGGTATGTCTCCAGTTGACAGTCCTAAACTTTTAATTGAAGATGTTTTATTTGATATAGAGGTCGAAGAAACTGGTACAATAATAAAATTAAATAGTATCTTTTCTCAGAGTATATTAAATTTTGCAATATTTAGTTCTAATAGCAATTGTAAAATCATTGAAAAAGGCAGTGACTATTTTAAAGTTCAAGGCTATACAGGTAAATGTGATTTTAGAATAATAGGAAAAAGAATAGGATATGAACATACATATTATAAAATAATGGGTGGTGAAGAGCAACATGGCAATTGGAAAGAGTAAGTTATTAGCAACAGGTCAACAAGTTTATTATTGGAGAATATCAACTGTAAATATCTCTTATAGTAACAAAATGGCTCAAATTAAAATAGCAGGATATATTTCAGAAGATGCAAGAAGAAATGGTTTAGATGCGGTTGAGTATGAAAACATATCTGTTATGGATGATAATTTTGATACTTATTTTGGAATTAATATATTGGATGAAATAGGTAAAAATCCACTTGAGTCTGGGTACAATTACTTAAAAGAAAATATAGATAAATTTAAAGAGTCTTTGGATATATAAGGAGGAGAATAAAATGGAAGTAAATATACAAAATGCATACACAATAGCTATAGAAGAAATAAAGAGTTTACATAGTGAGCTTATATTATATAAAGCTTTAAATGTACAACATCAAGAGGACATAAATAACTTAAAAACAAAATTAGAAAAGTTTAAGCAAGAAAAAAATAAAAATCAATAGGATGTGATACTTTGAGAAATTATGAAATAAAAAATTATCCTTTAGTATTAGATTTTAGTAACTATAAAATAAATAAAAGTCTCGTAGATTCATTTATTTATGATGAAAATGATACAAACACAGCAGTAATAACAGTAGAACTTAAAAATAATGATAAATCAATTGATTTATCAGTTTATGATTACATAACTCTAAACATAAAAAAAAATGATGGAACAACAATTGATCAACAATGTAAGATCATAGATGAATCTAAAGGAATAGTAGAAATAATATTTTCAAAACAAGCACTATTATGTTCAGGTCTAAACTCATTTCAAATAGCACTAATAAATGAAGAAAGTCAAATGTTCTCTCCAAAAGTTTTCTATAGAGTAGAAGAAGGAGTTTTAAATGATAGTGATATAGTAAGTTCAGATGAATACTCAGTTTTGATGATTCTTATATCTCAATATAAAGATAATTTAAAAGAACTAAAAGATTTAAAGGTAAAAATAGAAAATATTGAAATTACTATACTTAAAAATGAAGAATTAAGAGACTCAGCAGAACAAGAAAGAATAGCCTCAGAAATTATTAGAAAAGATCAAGAAATTACTCGTCAAAATCAAGAGATAGATAGACAAAACTCTATACAAGAAATGGAATCAGAAATTGATGATAAAATTACTGACATTCAATATCAATTTGATGAAAAAGCCCAACAAATAACTGATGATATCAATGAAACTAAAGAAAATTTAATTGAAGATATAACAAATACTAAAGATAATATAAATCAAGACATATTGACAACTAAAACTGATTTAATTAAATCAGTTAATTCTACCAAAGAAACTCTAGTTACAGAAGTAACAACAGTCAAAACTGACTTAACAAACTCATTTAATGAAACCAGAGATAATGTAATTGCTGATATTTCAACAACTAAAACTGATTTAATAAACTCAATTAATTCTACTAAAGAAACTTTAACTACAGAAGTGACAACAGCCAAAACTGACTTAATTAATTCTGTAAATACATCTAAAGATACTATGGAAAATAAAGTACAAGAAGCCATAGATGCGATTCCATCAAAAGACGAATTGAAGGGTAAAGATGGACTTGGATTAGAGATAAAAGGTAGTGTAGATACTGTAGATCAGTTACCAACAGACCCAACTATAAGTGATACTTATTTCGTTGGTTATGATCTATATATATATGATGGTGCTGAATGGAAAATAATAAAAGATTTAAGAGTTAAAGGGGACAAGGGTGATACTGGTTTAACAGGAAAAAGTATAGAGTTTATATGGGATAATACTCAATTAGGTATTCGTCAAGAAGGATCAACTGAATATATATATGTAAATTTAAAAGGAGATACTGGAGAACAAGGATTATCTCCATATGATTTAGCAAAATTAAATGGATTTGAAGGTACAGAATTAGAATGGTTAAATTCATTAAAAGGATTAGATGGATTTACACCAACAATTGGGGAAAATGGTAATTGGTTTATTAATAATGTTGATACAGGACAATCCTCAATTGGGTTAAAAGGTGAGCAGGGAGATAAAGGTGATATTGGTATCATAGGAAAATCAGCTTATGACGTTGCTATAGAAAATGGATTTGAGGGAACAAAAGATGAATGGCTATTATCCTTAAAAGGTGAAGAAGGAGATACTCCATTAATAGGTGAAAATGGAAATTGGTTTATAAATGGAGAAGATACTGGTAAACAATCAAAAGGTGATAAGGGAGATATAGGAAGTGGCTTAGAAATAAAAGGATCTTTTGACACTGTAAATGAACTCCCATCAGAAGGAACAATTGGGGATGCTTATTTAGTGCAGCAGCACTTATATGTTTGGGACAATATAAAGAAATGGATAGATTGTGGAATAATTCAAGGGCCACCTGGTAAAGATGGAGCTTCTACTTGGGATGACATATTAGACAAACCAGAAACATTTAATCCTACAAATCATACACACTTAATGAGTGATATATCAGGATTAAAATTGGATGCAGATACTGTTACGTATAATAATAAAATTAGTAATTTAAATTCCATAAATGTTCAAAAAGCAATTGATGAATTAAAAGGGATTGTAGATAGTAAATCTGATTCAATTATGTATACCAAAAATGTTGAGCAAAATGAATGGAAATTGACAAATGATTTGTACTCAATAGAAATTCCACATAACTTATCTTCTAAAAACTTATTTATTAGTATATTAAACAATGATACTAATATAAATTTGATTTCTTCTTATAAGATAATTGATATAGATACAATTGAGATATACAATGACGAAGCAATTAATGCCACTGTTGTTGTTTTAGGAAATAGCTCTAATGTATCATATATACCAGTAATTGGAGACAATGGAAATTGGTTTATAAACAATGTTGATACAAAAAAAAGTTCTATTGGAATTACTGGAGATAAAGGGGAACAAGGAAATATAGGATTAACAGGTGATAATGGTAAATCAGCCTATGAAATTGCACTTGAAGATGGATTTGTTGGTTCTAAAGATGAATGGTTACTATCTTTAAAAGGTGATGAAGGTATAACACCGATGATTGGTGATAATGGTAACTGGTTTCTTGGAAATATTGATACAGGAAAAGTATCAAAGGGTGAAAAAGGTGATGTTGGAACTGGATTACAAATAAAAGGAGCATTTGATACTGTAGAAGAGCTTCCTCAAGAAGGCAATACTGGTGATGCTTACTTAATTCAAAGACATCTATATATCTGGGATAACATAAAAAAATGGGTAGATTGTGGCGTAATTCAAGGTGAAAAAGGTGAAAAAGGTGAAAATGGAACATCTAACTGGGAAAATATATTAAATAAACCAGACAAATTTAATCCAAGCAAGCATATTCATGCTATGGATGATATAGAAGGACTAAAGTTAAGTGCAGATACTGTTACATATAATAATGAAACAAGTAATTTAAAAGCTGTAAATTTACAAAAAGCTATAGATGAATTAAAAAGTGAAATAGATACTAAATCTGAGTTAATGATTCATACTCAAAATATAACATTAGATAATTGGTTAGAAAAAGATGATTTATATTATATAGAAATAAATCATAATCTCTCTTCTAAGAACTTATTTATTAGTATCTTAAATATTGATACCAATATAAATCTAATAACTTCATATAAAATTATCAACGATAATACCATTAATATATATAATGATACACCTGTTAATGCAAATGTTTTAGTAATATCAGACAATATAAACATAAATTATTTGCCAACTATAGGTGAGAATGGTAACTGGCATATCAATAATATTGATACAGGAAAAAGCTCAATTGGTAAATCAGGTCTAAAAGGTGATAAGGGAGACATAGGTTTAACTGGTGCTACTGGCAAATCTGGTATAACTCCAACGATTGGAAATAATGGTAATTGGTTTCTTGGTGATACTGATACTGGTAAAAGTTCAATAGGGAAAACTGGTTCTAAGGGTGACACTGGTAAATCAGCCTATGAAATTGCACTTGAAGATGGATTTGTTGGTTCTAAAGAAGATTGGTTATTATCCTTAAAAGGCAATAAAGGAGACAAGGGTGATGTTGGCAATGAAGGAAAAACAGCGTATGATGTTGCACTTGAGGAGGGATTTGTTGGAACAAAAGAAGATTGGCTCAACTCATTAAAAGGAAATAAAGGTGATATTGGTATAACTGGTACAAATGGAGATTCAGCATATGAAATTGCATTAAAAAATGGATTTTCAGGTAATTCTGAAGAATGGTTAATTTCACTAAAAGGTGATAAGGGCGATATTGGTGTAACTGGTAAATCTGCCTATGAGATTGCATCTGAAAATGGATTTTTAGGTAATATTACAGAATGGCTAAGTTCTTTAAAAGGTAATAAAGGAGACAAAGGTGATTCTGGAGTATCAAATTGGAATGATATTAGTGGAAAACCTAGTTCTTTTAATCCCTCTTCTCATAATCATGGATGTACTTCTAACAAGTCTCCCACTAGCGGTTATATTTCATTAGGTTCAGATTTAGGAGGATTAATAATAGAATGGACTCAAATTAAATTATCATTCACAGGTGCTGATACCAAAAGAGGTGGTGGAAATTTACCTATAGCATTTCCTAATGCATGTATTGGTTTATACAGTGCTATATCTTCAGCTGGAGATAATGCATGCTTTTCTCATGGAGTTGCAAAAGAAAGTGGCCTAACATCTACAAAGTTTGGTTATCATGTTAAAGCAGCAGGTTCAGTCGCTGATATAGAAGGATCACTTACTTTATATATACTTGCAATTGGGTATTAGAATCTATAACTTCTAGAAGGAGGTAAAAATGAGAAAGATATTTAAGATGGGTCTGAAAAAAGATTTAAAATCATTCAATGGATTTTATATAGAAAACATCCATAAAAATAATATACCTAAGTCTTATATAAATATTGCAGAAGATCTTTGGAGTTATTTATTAGAACTAGGTGATTTTAAATTTATAGGAGATTATAAAAGAAAAAAAGATTTATATACTGTTCAAGAAAAAGATGAGTTTGAAAAAATTATTCCAGATTCTTATTCTGAAAATAACATAGCCTTAGAAGATAGAATTTCTGCAATTGAACAAGCAATATTAGCCATATTATTAAAATAATTGACTGGAGGTGAGTTAAATGAACTCATTATATAACTTTCTACTTAATATGTGGAAAATTGGTAATATAGATGAAAAATATATAAACACTATGTCATCTAATAAAATTATCACATCAGAGGAAAGAGATATGATAATCTCTACATCTAAAATAAAATGTAAAGGAGTAGATAATATTGGATAGTAATAAAATTTTAAAGTTACAGGCTGAAGATATAAAATATAATAATGTTATTAGTGGATTAAATTCCACTAATACTAAAGAAGCAATAGATGAATTAAGGAATTTAATAAGGCAACCTGATTCTATCTATAGTGCAACATTAGACATTGATTTAAATGACTGGAAATTAAAAGATGATTTTTATTATAAATCTATAAAGCATAACTTAGATTCTAAATGTTTATTGGTAAGCATAATAGAAAAAAACACACAAAATAGTTTATTGTGTTCATATAAAATAGTTGACAATGACACAATTGAAATATTTAATGAAATTGCTATTAATGCAACTATAAATATAGTAGGTATCAACACAGATATAACACCTATTCCAAGTATAGGTGAAAATGGTAACTGGTTTATAAATGGAGAAGATACTGGTAAGTCATCTAAAGGAAATAAAGGTGATATTGGCAATGAAGGAAAATCTGCATATGAAACATGGAGAGGTATATCTCAAAATAAAGATAAAACTGTCCAAGAATTTATAGAGAGTCTAAAAGGGAGTAAAGGCGATACTGGGGTAACACCTTCAATCGGAGAAAATGGCAATTGGTTTATAGGTGAAAATGATACTGGTAAACCATCTAGGGGAGAAATTGGAGATTTAAATATTGACACAAGCTTTAGCGAACTAGAAACTGAAAGTAAAAAAATTCTTGAAGCCATAAATGAAATTAATAAAAAAGCTGTAGATTCTAATGGAGATATAACTGGAGATATAGCTGTTGAATTAGCTATATTAAAAAATAACTATGCTATACTTCTAAATAAAATGTTAGATTTTTCAATAGAAATGGATTTAGAACAAAATGCTACAATAGATGAAGCTGGATACTGGTATGATACATTAAAAGATAATAAAAATATAATAGCTATGAATGATTTAAAATTAGATACAATAGGAAAATGTATAAGGGGTATTTATGGAAGTGTAACATTTCGAAATACTGAGATTCCTTTTATATCCAATAAACTTAGATATATTCATGAATTAAATAATAACTCAATTGATAATACTGTAAGTCAAACTTATCCTAAAGATTCTACCCAAATTAATTTAGGAAAATATAAATATAAAATAAGATAAAGAGGTGTTTTTATTGATAAAAAAAACAAAATTATTTCAAAGAGGAAAATACTTTAATAATGATAGCATAAATTTAAATAAGTTTGATAGAACTTATGATTCATTTAATTTTGTAGGTTTTTTTACTGGATATGCAGATGTTAGTTTTGCATTAGACAAAAATAATAATGCTTATGCTTGTGGAAACAATACTGAGTACATGTTAGGTTTAGGTAAAGATACTAAAACTGTTAAAACATTTACAAAACTCCCAGTAAGTAATGTCAAAATGATAGCTGTTGGTACAAATCATGCCTTATTATTAACTAATGATGGGTTTGTCTATGCAGCAGGTAGAAATGACAAAAACCAATTCGGAATTGGTAAACTTCCAGATACAATATATTATGAGTTTACTAAATTATCTCTACAAAATGTAAAATATATAGCTTGCGGAGAAGGTTCTTCTTATTATATAGATAATGATAATTTGGCATATTCATGTGGCAATAATAATTATGGTCAATTAGGTTTAGGAACAAATGCTGATATAAAAGATACACTTAATAGAGATACATTTACAAAAATTAATATAGATAATGTTAAATCGATTTATACATCTTTATATAGTGCGTATATAATTAAAAATGATAATACATGCTATTCTTGTGGATTTAATGGATCTGGACAACTTGGTTTAGGTGATAATAATAATAGAGATATATTTACAAAAATTAATATAGACAATGTAAAAAAAATAAGTGTTGGTTCAAATCATACAGCTTTATTAAAAGATAATAATGAACTATATTTTACTGGATATAATTCTAATGGAGAATATGGAGATAATACTATTATAAGTAAAAATATATTTACTCTATCTAACGAAAAAAATATACTAGATGTAAATTGTTCATATAATCATACTTTTATTCTAAAAAATGATGGAAGTTTATATAGTGCTGGTTACAATAAATATGGAGAATCTTTAATAGATAATAAATACGATATTATAAATACAATAACATACACTAAAGTAACAGATAATATAAAAAGTATCTATAGTAGTAAACAACATTCATTTCTAATAGATAAAGATAATAATATTCTAGTTGGTGGGTTAAATAACTTTAATCAATTAGGATGCTTTTTTAATGAAATGATTATATATTCTCCTACTAAGTTTAATTTTCATAATACAGATAATATAAAAAATATATTTAAATATAAAGATAAAATAATGTTAACAAAAGATAGCTGTGAAATACAAAATGTAAAACTATATGATAATTTTCATGACTATAAACAGATTCTTTTAACAGATTATACTATGTTTATATTATTAAATAACGGAAATTTATACGCATGTGGATATAATATTAATGGACAACTTGGATTAGGAGATACAAAAAATAGGTCAATATTCTGTAAAGTTCCTGTTGATAATGTAAAAGAAGTTTACTCTGATAGGCTTGGATATACTACATTTATAATGAAAAATGATGGTTCTATATGGTCTTGTGGATTAAATACTAGTGGTCAATTAGGGGTAGGAGATAAACTTAATAAAAGCTTATTTCAATTTGTTAATGTTAGTAATATACAACAAATATGCATCGAATCTAATTATACAATGATTTTAACAACTGAAGGAACTCTTTTAGGTAGTGGTAATAATTCATATGTTTTAAAGAATAATAATGTTTCTATTTTTACAAATCAAATGGATAATTTAAGTATAAAAATAAAAAAAATCGCATCTTATGATAATAATTTTTATTTAATTGAAGATTCTACTAATTATTTATATGTTAAAGGTTTAAATAATTATTATGAACTAGGACTTGATAATACAAGTACTTATTCATCTTTTGTTAAAGTATCTAATTTATATTATAGTAATAGTAGCCTGCCTTGTGTAATAAAAGATGTTATTCCAGTATATAAAGGCTGTGTAGTAATTAATATGAATGATAGAATGTTTACAACTGGTTACAGTTATATGGATTACACAGCATCAAATTCTGATAATACTTCTTCTGTAAAATGTTACCGTTTTGGAACTAAAAGAGCTTACAATGCTGTTGTTGATTTTTCAACAAGATTCTTTGAAGACTATAATAGATTAAACCAACAATACGATTCAAAATTTTTATCTAATAATGCAATAGGATTAATAAAAGCAAAAGATTCAAATAGTTATTGGGGATGTTTTTTTGAAGCGGATTACTATGACCCTCAGTTTAATGCTGACAATATAGCTGTTTTAAACTATTTCATATTGTATTCAGATAGTAGTGGTCTTAAAATTCGTCCTAATCAATATAATAAACTCAATTATGGTTATATAGAATCATATCCTATAAAAAATGTAAAAGATATTATAAGTACACAAACTAGTTCTATAATAATAGATAGCAATAACAACATATATTGTATTGGAATAAATTATTATAATAAATTTGGAATAGGAAACACAGGACATCATGCTTATACAAACAGATTAGTTAATATAACAGACCAATATAATTCTTATATTACTATGGATGAGATAAAAAAAATAGAAACATCTGACTATGCAACATTTATATTAAAAAAAGATGGTTCTCTATTTTCATGTGGCGATAATGAATATGGTCAATTAGGTTTAGGAGATACAATTAATAAAAATGAATTTACACAAGTTCCGATAGATGATGTAAAAGATATAATTATTAGTAGTGCTACTTCTTTTGTAATAAAAAATGATAATACTATATATTCATGTGGTAAAAATGATAAAGGTCAGTTAGGGTTAAATGATACTAACAATAGAAATATATTTACTGAAATTGATACTAGTTTTAATACTTCTCCCATAAAAAAAATATCATGTGCACCTAGTAATAGTTTCTTATTATTTGAAAATGGATTAGTATACTGCTGTGGAGATAATACTCATGGTCAATTAGGAATTGGTACTTTTGGAAATAACGAAAATAAATTGAAATTTGATTTAATTAATATTAATGATATAAGAGATCTTTATTGTAGTTCTAGTATCTTAGCAGTTATAAACAATAATAATGAATTGTATATGTGTGGTGATAATACATATGGACAAATTGGAATGGGTACTCAAACTAGACAACTTACACTTATTAAAAAAGGGCAAAATATAAAAGAAGTGATAATTGCAGGATTAAATACTTTTATAATTTCATATCAAAATACTTGTAGTGTTACTGGTAAAAATAGTAATAAATGTTTAGGATTAGATATGAATTCTACTATTACAACTTTTAATGAATTATCATTGCAAAATGTAAAAAAAATAGTTTGTAATAGCAACACAACTTTATTTTTAACACTAGATAATAAATTATATTCTGCTGGTCATAAAAATTATGGTTCAACTCATGCTAATTCTACTTATACTTTAATAAAAGAAAATGTAAAAGATATTTTTAATGATAGTGAATGCTGTTATTATATAGATATGAATAACAATTTATTTGGTAGTGGTACTAATTCATTTGGGCAATTAGGACAATGTAGTACTGGTGTAATAGCTTCATATATTAAAATAAGAAGTAATGTTAAAATGTTATATACTAATGCGTATTCTATTTATATTCAAAAAAATACAAATGATTTTGAAGTTTGTGGTTCTAACACCAAAGGACAATTAGGAATAGAAAATACCTATGAAAGCAGATATAACAATTATAATTATTGTACAGAACCTGTCCCTTTACCTTTTGTAATGGGAGATATAATAGATATTAAAAAAGAATATAATTATCTATTAATTAATAATAAAGTAATAGTCCCTACAGATACAGATATAAATTATTCAAATATATTTGGTGATACATATATAGAATATGAATACATATCATTACCATTTGATAATATAAAAGAAGTAGCCATATCTAGAACACATGTAATAGTTCTATTAGAAAATGGAGAAGTCTATGGATGTGGTTCTAATGAATATGGAGAATTATTTAAAGAATTAACAGTAAAAAGGTATGACAACTTTACTAAATTAAATATAACTCACATTAAACATATAGCATGTGGAAATAACTTTACATATTATATAGATTCAATAGATAATAGTTTAAAATGTATAGGAAAAAATACTAATTATGAATTAGGATTAGGACATAATGAAACTGTAAACACAGTTCAAACTATATCTTCTGTTACTAATTTAAAAGACATAAAGATAACAAATAATTACATTCTTGCTCTAACAGAAAATAATATTTTATTTGCACAAGGATTAAACATTAATTGCTGTTTTGGATTAGGATTAGATACAAAAGATGTAGTATACAAATTATTTATAAAAATAGCAGATAATATAAAAGAATTAACACAAATAGATGATAATAATATATTTTATATAGATAATAATAACAATTTACAAGTTGCAGGTAAAAACACCCCAGCTTTTCATATAGATGATGCATTATATTACATATCTAGTTTTTCACCAATTCCATTAGATGAAATAGATAATATAGTTGATATGTTATCAACTGATGATACTTTATATATAATATCAAGAATTTCATCAGAAGATACTAATATAGAATTAGTAGGTAAAACATTAAATTCTGTTAGGGTAAATATACAAGACGTAAACAATGATATAACAAAAGTAGAAATGATTATAAATGGAGAATCCATAGAAACACTATCTAAAACAAGTGTTGATTCAATTATATTCAATATACCAAAAGATAAATTAAAAATAGGTAGCAATAGAATAATGTTTAAAGCCTATTCTAAATATGAAAACCTATATGATACTATGTTTATATATAAAGAATCAACAGGTAATGAGAATATTATTGGAAGTTCAATTTTAATAAACAATAAAATTTATAAAATATCAGATGTTATAGATCAAGATATAGATGACATCATAATCATATTAGATAGAGGTTTAGAAGATGAATTACAATCTGAAGATACCATATCTATATTATTGAATAACATAAAAGTTCAAGTAAGAACAAATAAAACTGGACTTTTTAAAGATATCTTATTAAAAGAAATCAAAAAAGTTGATTCTGGATACCAAGAAATCTATGAATTCGAAGAATCAAATATGTCTATGGTACAACCAAAGATAATAGTTGAAAAAGGTGATAAATGGACGTCTATAAAAAGACCTTCAATATTACTAAGCTATGATCCATCACAATTCCAACAAAACTAAATAATAATAGGAGGTAAAAATGTTAAAAATAGACAAAAGAAAAATACATGATATTAAAAATAGAAAAGAAAATGACATTAAGCTTAATATTATAGATACAAGTCAAATAGCTCAAAACAATGACATTACAGATTTAATGTTGGCAACTGCTGAAATATGTGAAATGGTATTGGATAGCCAATCAAAACCATCTACTATGTCATTAAAAAATATAAAATTAAATGAAGGAGGAAATAGTATGGCAGCAATTTATGTAGGATTAATAGAAAGAGGTTTAAAAACAATTGACCAAGTACCTGTAAAATACAGAGAAGAAGTAAGAAAAATGTGTGAAGCACTAGAAATTCCATTATCATAGAACTTTAAGAGTTCTTTTTTTATGCTTAAAATAGAGAGTTACTAATGTGACTCTCTAACTTAAAGAAGAAGGTGATGAATTGTTAAATGAAGAAATAATAAAAAAGTTAAAGAATGTACCTAATAGCACTAATGATGAAATTATAAAAGTTAATACAAATATAGATAATACTAAAGGAGAGTTGAATGATAAAATAGGAGATACAACTCTACTTAAAACAACAGATAAAACAAGTCTTGTAAATGCAGTAAATGAGGTAAAAATAAATTTAAATAATATAGAAACTATAGCAGAGAAAATAAGCATAAAAGATACAGATAATTTTTTTTCAAGTGAGGATGTAGAGGGAGCATTAAAAGAACTTTTTCAAAATGTCGATAATGGGAAAAACCTAATTGCTAGTGCCATTACCGACAAGGGTATTAATACTAGCAAAGATGATACTTTTCAAAAAATAGCTGAAAATATAAATAAATTAGTAAAACTTAACCATCCGCCTATATTAAGTAATATAACTGTATCAAATATTAAAGTAAGAGGCTCTTATACACTGAATTATACTTGTACAGATGAAGATAAAGATACATTAATTCATAAACTTAAAATAGGAGATAATGATTTTATTTCTATTAATCCTAGTAATAATGACAATAATTTTACTTATATAGGAAATGGACTAAGTCATAATACCAGCTATACTTGTTACATAGAAGTAAGTGATGGTGATAAAATAGTATTATCTAATCCATTCACAATAACTATACCAAAAGCAGAGGTATATGGAGTTAAAATTGATGAAAGCAACAGTAATCCATTAACTTGTGTGACTTACATTGAAAGTGCTCAAGGAGTAATACCTGCCAATTCAACTGGTTATGGAGGATGGTCAAATATATACCCTTTTAAAGATATAAAACCTTGTGGTTTTAAGTCTGGAAAGTTATACAAATATATTAATCCACAAAATTTTTCTAAATATTTAGATGGAAGTGATGTCAGTGGAGATGTTGACGTAATGATTGAGTTTCCAAAGATATATTGGAAGTTTACCACAACAACTAATGGCTATGAAATAAGAATATCAGAAGCTAGAATTGATAACAATTACATATGCATGGCTCATACTGTTGGTTCTACTGAAAAAGAAAATATATATATTGGTGCATATTTAGGGTATAATATTGATGGCAAATTAAGAAGTGTTTCTGGCTATACACCTACTGTGTCAAAAACTATTGGAGAATTTAGATTACATGCCCAAGCTAATGGATCTGGGTATCAACAATATAATTATTACTGTATGTTAATGTTACAAATATTATATTTAATAATGTACAAATCTCTTAATAGCCAGTTGCAACTTGGGTTTGGATATACTGATGAAGCAGAGGAATATATGACTACAGGAGGAACAAATTCTAATGGAATGATTTATGGGTCTAATGGCAAGAAACAAATTAAATTTTTAGGAATAGAGGATTTGTGGGGGAATTATAATCAATGGGTAGATGGGTTTTATAGTGATAATGATTTAAACATGATGATAAGTGATAATTCAATATTTAATGATAAGGGAACTGGATATATAAATCGGGGACAGGGTGCAAATCAAGAATTTAATGGTTCTATAAGGAGAGTTCAAGCTACTAATCATGGTGGATTTATAATAAAATCATCTGATAATGGAGCAAGTGATAAATATTATTGTGATGCTGGTGCCTTATTTTCCAATTCTGTACCAATAACAGGAGGATTTAAGGGGATTGGGTCAGTTGCAGGAATTTTTCTTTTCATGGTTAGTTATTCCTCTTCATACTCTGATAATAAATTTACTTCTAGGTTAGTGTACATGTAAAAAATTAGTTATTTTAGCATGAATATATAATTCTAAATAATAAATTTATCTCGTTGATAATATAAAACATATGGTTATTATGTATATTTAAAAATACTATGCAAGATAAAAATTTATTTTAAGAATATTATGATCAAAAAACATTTTACATTGTTTATATGTTTGAAAAATATGGATGTAATATAAATGAATTTATTGATACTTTTTAAAATACATAAAAAACATCAATCCTCTGTTAGTAATCCTATAAAGTTAATACAAAATAAATTTAAGGATTATTTAGATTTGATTGTTGAATCTAAATGGGAAAGTTTATAAGAACAGAAATTATATAGAAAGCTAAGATAATATTGTCGTGATCAAGAAAGACTTAGTAAGAACTATATTATATAGTTCTTTTTTTATTAAAAGAAACTAAGGACTATACATAAATGTAGTCTTTTAAATAAAAAAAGAAGGTGATAAATTTTGTTAAATGAAGATGTGGTAAAGAAATTAAAAAATGTACCTAGCGATACTAATTCACAACTTAATAAAAAAACAACTATTAATGATGCAGAAGAATCTGAGACTACAACATATTCATCTAAAAAAATAAAAAGCTTAGTAAATACCATAGAAAATACAGCTAATAAAGTAACTATAGAGGATTTAGCTAATAATTTTACAAGTGACAATGTAGAGGAAGCATTAAATGAGCTTTTTCAATCTGTCAGTAATGGGAAAGAATTAATCGCTACTGCTATTACTGACAAAAAAGTACCAACTAATAGTAGTGATACATTTCAAACTATGGCAAGTAATATTAGTAGTATAAAACAAATGCCAGATATGCCTGATGATGTTGAAGAAGTTTGGTGTTTTTACAATGATTCAAGTGTAAATTCAGTATGCGTAGATTCTAAAGATAATATTTATAATGCTAGTAGTGATATGTCAGTTAAGAAAATATCTTCATTAGGAAAAGAAATATGGAGATTTACAAAGCATACACATTTTGTGAATTCAGTAACAGTAGATTCTGATCTTAATGTTTATAGTGGTGGGGTTGACAGAATCTTAAGAAAAATATCTTCTTCTGGAGATGAAATATGGTCTTTTTCAGGTTTTAAAAACAATATAACATCTATATGTATTGATTTAGATAATCATATAATAGTTGGAATTGCAGATAGTAGTCTGGTTAAAGTATCATATGAAGCGACAAAAATATGGGAATACACAGGAAACACTAACAGTATATTATCAGTAGATGTAGATTCCGCTAATAATTATTATATTGGAAGTGCTGATGAGAGTATAAAAAAGTTATCTAAAAACGGATTATTAATATGGAGTTATATGGACAACATGGGTTCAGTTCATTCAGTGTGTATTGATTCTAACAATAATCTAATAAGTGGTGGAAACGATAAGATTATAAGAAAGTTTAATTCTAATGGCGAGATAATCTGGAAATCTATAAGCCTTTCTACTATATTTTCTTTAACAGTTAATAATGAAAATGAAATATATTGTGGATGTGATGATAAAACTATAAAAAAGATATCTCATGATGGATTAAAAATATATGAATTTATGGTACACACTAATCGAGTAAAAACTGTAACTTTAGATAGTAAAAATAACATACTAAGTGGTAGTAGTGACAATACCTTAAAAAAATTTCAACAAAATTTAGGTATTCTAGTTACAAAAGATAACCAAAGCGAAATACATAAGGTAACTAAATTAGGAACTCTTGTAGAAGAAGTATATCCTTATCCTGATAATATATGGACAACTAATCTTGATGTTGACATAATCATGTCAACATATATAGATTTCAATGATAATATAATAAATTGTGATGGATTTGATAGATCAGTAATTAAAACATCGCCTTCAGGTGATCTTATCTGGAAATATAATTTTTTATTTAGTTTAGGTATATATTCAGTATGTACTAATAATGACGGTTTAGTGTACTGTGGAGGCATCAGCAATCTAATGTTTTTATCTGATCCTGATGTTGTTTCTAATGAATTGCCTTTACATTCAGATATCATTATTAGTCTAGCAATTGATAATAGTAATAATTTAATAAGTGGTAGTTATGATAATACTATTATAAAAACATCATTAGAAAGAGACGATACATTCATGAAGTCACTCTGGACATTTACAGGACATACTGACCATATTACTGTAGTTACAGTTGATTTACATGATAATGTGTATAGTGCTAGCAATGATAAAACAGTAAGAAAAATATCTTCTGATGGTGTTGAAATATGGAAATTTATAGGGCATACTGATTCTGTAAATTCAGTGTGTGTAGATTCTAAATATAATGTATATAGTGCTAGTAATGATAAAACAATAAGAAAAATATCTTCTAATGGTGTTGAGATATGGAAGTTTTCAGGTCACACTGATTCTGTAAACTCTGTATGTGTAGATTCAGAGTTTAATATTTATAGTGGCGGATCTGATAGTACAATAAGAAAAATAGCCCATAATGGTGTTGAGATATGGAAATCAACATCTTTTACTAAGTCAATTAAATCAATATTATTAGATTCATCTAATAATATTGTTATAACTTATAATCTTAATACTATAAGTAAATTGAAAAATACACATGTATTACAAAAAGTAGCTTATTATAACTAATTTTAGGAGGAAATAGAATGCAAAAATACTTAACAGGATTGGAATATAAGGAAGGTAACATTTATAAAGTGAATTTAATACATAATATGCCATTTGATAAAGTTAATGGCTTAGGAAAATCAGCTCAAGAATTGGAATTGAATGGTGTTCTAATTGATACATTAATTGAAGCTGAACATAAGGAAGGGTTTGCATCTATTATGTATGTAGATAAGACAACAAAAGAGATTACATATGAGTATGTAGAAATACCATTGACACCAGAACAAGAAGCTCTAAAGAAAGTCAAAGAATTAGAATTAGAAAATGCTAATATAAACTATGCACTAATGATGGGAGGATTAATATAATGTTAGGATTTGAAAAAATAAAATACTATTATAATAATAACATGTGGACTAAAGAAATGGTTAAAAATGCAGTACTTAAAGAAAAGATAACAGCGAAAGAATATAAAGAAATAATAGGTGAGAACTATATGGCATAGTTCTTTTTTTATTGAAAAAAACTGAGGGCTACATATAAATGTAGTCCTCTAAATAAAAAAGTAGGTGATGGATTGTTAAATGAAGATGTAGTAAAAAATATTAATAAATTGGATAAAGAGCAAGATAACATTAATCTAGAACTTAGTAAGAAAGCAAGTAAAGAAGATTTAGAAAAAGTAATACAAAATGGCACTAATGTAGCTGTATCTAAAGATATTTCAACAAGTGATTGGATGCTAGAAGAAAATACATATACAACTATAATTGAACATAATCTTGTAACTAGAAAAGTACTTATAAGTTTAATGGAAAAAACTACTAATAATAACATATTTTGTTCATATCAAATTTTAGATGATAATAGGATAAAAATTTTTAATGAATCAAACAATGAACTTGAATGTATAGTTGTAAATGGAAACTCAGCTATAAATATGGTTTCAGCAACTATTGATGATAATAGAAGCACTGAAACAACAACTTATTCTTCCACAAAAATAGAATCATTACTAAAAGCTTTAAAGAATAAAATTAATGATGTAGAAAATCTAAAAGAAACTGAAAATATAAAATGTACTACTGATACAGCCGAATATATAATAGAAAATAGTAAGAAAGGTTATCTAACTAATTTTAATATAGAAGGAAAGACATTAGTCAATTTGGCGTCTACAAACATGTTTACATTAGAAGGAAATAGTACTAAAGAAGGAGCTTTTATAAAATTGAATAATAGTGCTACATATGTAAAATTGTTAAATAGATTAAATACAGGCATATACACTTTGATTGTAAATGTAACAGATATAAATGTATCTTATACTATACATACAATTCTTAGTGGAGGCGGTAATAAAGAAGTATTTACTAAAAGTGGAAACCAAGTTTTAAAATTAAATATGGATAATAATATAGACAAATTAAGAGTATATATAACAGATTCAAGCGATGCTTTAAATATACAAATGTTGTTATTAGAAGGTGATTATACAAATAAATATGTTCCTTATTTTGAAGGGTTACAAAGTGTTGGTCAAGGGGACAATATAGAGCTTCTGAGTTATCAAGGTGAAAATTTATTTGATGGAACTTATCAAGATGGATATTTTAATGGAAATTCATTAGAAGAGGAGTTTATACAAGGGATGCCTTGCATAACTACAAATTGGATTGATTGTAATCCAAATGTAGAATATTATTTCTTAGGTGGTAATAGAAAACAAATTCAATTTAAGAATGAGAATAACATATTTAAATCAGTTATATTAAATTCAAATAACTTTGAAACACCTACTGATTGTACTCATTTTAGAGTGTATTATGCACGAACAGACCAGTTTTATTTCCCATTGAATATTTATAAAAAGGGCAATATAAAAATAATACCATATACATTAAGAAGTTTATCTGATGAAATTAAGGATAGAATAGTTTATAAAAATAATAGCTATAAATTAGTACAAAAGTGCAAAGAAACAATTCTTGATGGACAGGAAACTTGGGGAATCCATACAAGTATAGAAAAAGACAACACTATCGTTTTCACAACAAATTTAGGTGTAATTAATTCTAATGAGAATACATGTATCTTAAAATCAGATAAATTTAAAGAAGTGTCAGCCCTTCAATTATCTAACTCAGATTATGAGTGTATAGCAAGTGGTGCAAATAATAACTATCAAACAATGGTAAGAATATCTAAGACAAAAGCTAACAGTTTGGAAACATTTAAAGCTTGGTTAGAGAGTAATAATATTACATTTGTATATCCATTAGAAAGACCACAAGAGATTGAACTTGTGGATTTAAGTATGCAAACATTTGAAGATAAAACAAAATTTTTGTTATCTACAGGAAGTATAATACCAAAAGTAAGTTTTGATTTGACTCAAAATTTTGGTAATAATATAGAAATTCTAAAAAGAAAAATTAATACTTTAGAAAACATATATACTTATAGTAAAACCATAGATTTATCTGATAAGTTGCTAAATGGATGGGAAAAAGCGTATGATATACACCAAGGATTAATATTAAGCAAGATAGGTAATGTTGTTCAAATTTCTTCTGTAATTAAAGATGGTCTATTTACAGCAGGTACAATAATTGTTTATTTACCTAAAGAGTTTACACCAAGTAAGATTGCACCAATACAAATATTTGATAATGGGGAGAGTTTAGGCTCTTTGGAAATAAGACCAGAGGGATATATAAAAATAGCAATAGTTAAGAAAAATAGTACTAGGATAATTTTTAATGGAAGCTATATATTGGATTAAAAGTGAGATTTGAAGAATCTTTTTTTATTTAATAAGAAAGGAGAATATAATTTGTTAAATGAAGAAGCTAGACAAAAGATATTAAATTTACCAGTTAATACAAATAAAAGGTTTGAAGATATAGAAAATTTAAAAGAAATACCTAATATTCCCTATGTGACAGATAGTGGAGAATGTACTATAGAAAATAGTAAAAAAGGTTATTTAACTAATTTTAATATAGAAGGTAAGACACTAATTGATTTATGGGGAAAAACTAGTTCAGATTTTTCTTTATGGAAAGCAACTTTTTTAGATGGAAAAATAAATATACTAACAGAAAATGATATAAGATATTCTAATTTTTTTACAATCAATTATACTTTGTATAAACCAGACACT
The DNA here is from genome assembly GCF_020658275.1 of Clostridioides sp. ES-S-0190-01. Lineage (NCBI taxonomy): Bacteria > Bacillati > Bacillota > Clostridia > Peptostreptococcales > Peptostreptococcaceae > Clostridioides > Clostridioides sp. ES-S-0190-01. The sequence continues at coordinate 25,115 of NZ_JACVWA010000024.1, forward strand.
GTATATACAATAATAGTTGATGTTGATAAAAACACCTTACCTAACACAAGTGGAATATATATTCATAGTTTAGGTGAAGAAAATTCCGTATTTATTCCTAACCTGGCAAATATAGCTATACTAGGAGGAGTAATTGGTAAATTCAGATATACATTTACAACAATATCAGACTTAAGTGATTGTAATATTGTCTTAAGAAGTGTTCTAGATAATGATACACTTGCATCAGGTTATGAAGTAAGTTTAAAAATTACCATATTGGAAGGAAATTATACAGATATTAATATAGATTACTCTAATGAACTGTTAAGTGTTGGACAAAGAGATAAAATAGAACTTTTAAGTTATCAATCTAGTGGAATTAATATATTTAATAAGAATGCTAATTTTAAAGATAATTATATTTTACAATATCTTAATGGAGAGGAACTTATTTCTGAGGCTAGTAATCATAAATACACATTAGACTATATAGAAATAGAACCAAACACAGAATATACCTTTTATAATTGCAGTAGAAATATATGTTGGTATGATGAGAATAAAACATTTATACCTACACAACTGAATGAAAGAATAATAGGAGATAAAGATATTTTTTATGTTGCTAGAAGCACTAAAAATGCAAAGTATTTAAGAGTTACTATAATAAAAGATTTACATGATGATGGGAATAAAACATTTATAACTAAAGGAAATAAATATGATAAAAAGACAATTCCATATACACTTAGAAATTTGCCAAATGGTACAAAAGATGAAATAGTTTTTAAAAATAGTTGTTATAAACTAATACAAAGATGTGAAGAAATAGTTTTTAATGGCAGTGAAAATTGGATAGAAGTACATGGAATGTATGAGTTTAGATTAAATCTAGATATATCTGTGTTAAGATTAGATATGTCTAAGTTTCTAACTAACTTATACAAGCAATCTCATGTGGATTATATCTACAATGTTCAAACTGAATCAGCATTATCTATATCAACAGAAAACGGAATAGGTGTAATAGATATAGTAGATACTTCAATATCTCCTTTTAATATTGCTAACTTTAAAGAAAAATTAAGTAAAAATCCATTAAAAATAATTTACGAATTAGAAATACCAAAAGAAATAGAACTGGATTCTCTAAATTTAGAACAATATGACAATCAAACTAAATTTATTTGTAATTCTAATGTTATAATTCCAAACATAAGCTTTGAAAGTACACAAAACTTAGGAAGCCATATAAAAGTTATCAAAGATAATATAAAAAAAATTTCAAACATACAAATAAATACTAAAACAATGGATTTATCTAATAAATTACTAAATGGTTGGACTCCTAGAAGTTCTTTAAATCCACAAGAATTTGGATGTATATTTAATAAAATAGGAGAAATTGTTTATGTAAACATGAGAGTTTACAATGGCTCAGTTGATAAGAATACTATCGTTTTAAATGTGCCTGAAATACTGTTACCTAAACATTTTGTAGTTTTTAAAGTATTTGATAGTGCAGGAAGTCCATTGGTAGGAAATATGTATATAGATATAGTTAATAGATGTATTAAAATAGGGGAAACTTTATCTAGCAATAAAGATATTATTATAATGGGACATTACTATTTAAATTAATAGTGAAAGGAGATAATATGTTAGATTTAATAGATAAGAAGGAAATTTTAATAGAGTATGGATTTGAAAATGATTTGAGTAATATGGATAATTACTTTATTTCAGAAGATAAACAATTATTTACACCAAAACTAGAAAATGGGTGGATAAGCAAGACAGGGAAACAAGTTTATGATGAGTGGCTAGAACTACAAAAGAATTCACCTAGCGTTCAACCAAATATAGAAGAAATAAATACAGATAAAATTACAGTTTTAATAGAAAATCAAAAGCAGCAAGATAATTTATTGATAGATAATACTTATAGAATAACTATGTTAGAACTTAACACAAATAATATGTTATAGAGGAGGTAAGAAGATGTATAATATTTTAAAGAGAATGATTGAACAAAAAAACTTTGAGACCAAAGAAGAGTTACAAACTAAGCTAGATGTATTCTATGCACTAAATAGAATTAAAGAAAGCGAATACACAGAGTTAACAAATTTACTAAATGAAGAGGATACAGTAGTAGAACCAAGTGAAATAGCATAGGTTCTTTTTTTTATGTCTAAATTTAGAGGGTTTATTAATTTAACCCTCTTTTAAAATTGAAAGGAGTGGTGATTTTGAACATAAAAACATTAACAGTCCATGCGGGACATAATCCAGATGGTAAGGTGGGTTCTGGAGCAGTAAAGTACATAAAAGAATCTACAGAGGCAAGAAATGTGCTAAAAGAGTTAATACCTTTAGTAAAAAAGGAATGTACAGTATATGATACTACTTGTAACAATGGAGCTTCTCAAAGTGACATATTAAATAAAATTATAGATAAATGTAATTCATATAATAGTAATCTAAATGTAAGTATACACTTCAACAGTGGTGGTGGTCGAGGTGTAGAAGTTTTAGTATATAACTTAAATGATAAAGAAACAGTTGAAGTAGCTTCAAGAATTTGTGAGCAGATAACAAAGACTTATCATGCTAAAGGAGATAAAACTTTTAAAAACAGAGGTGTTAAAGAAAAGAAAACTCTAGCATTTTTAAGAAGAACAAAGGCAAAATCACTTTTAGTTGAATGTTGCTTTGTGGATACCGATGATACTAAAAACTATAATGCTAAAGATATGGCCATAGATATTTTTGAAGGAATATTTAATAAGTCTGTAAGTGGTAGTTCACAAGATAAAAAAAATAAATATACAATAGTTTATGAAGGTGAAGTAGATAAGGTTATAGGTCAATTAATGGCCATGAATTATAAAGTTAACGAAGTTTATGTATGTGAGTTGAAAAATTATGTAGCTGGCCATTGTGAAAAGCTTTATGTAATAGGGTCAGCAAGTGAAAAAATTAAGACTAGTGAAAGATTTACTAAACTACAAGGCGATGATAGATGGGCTACACTTCATAAAGTATTAGATTTTATAGGGAAGTAGGAGGTAATGAATTGAATATATTAGATAAACCAACCGCAACATTAGAACAGGTCTTTGCATATTTAGATACACTAAAGAATAATTCTAATCCACCACATTATTTATGTAAGGCTATAGTACCAATAATATATAAAGAAGCAGAGAAAAAAGGTGTCAATCCAGTTATTGCAATTGCTCAAGCATTTGTAGAAACTGGATATTTTAATTTTGGTAGAGTTTTAAATCCCTCATATTGCAATGTATGTGGACTTAAAGGAAATAAAGGTGGAGGAGATTTAGACCCATCAGCTCATACAAGATTTAGTTGTTGGGAAGATGGAGTATCGGCATTTATAGACCATCTAGCTTTATATGCTGGAGCTAAATGTTATCCAAAATATAGCGAATTAGTTGGTAAGGTTGAATATAAAGTCAATGGAACTACATTAGACCCTAGACATTTTCCATATTTGCATGGAGAGGCTAAAACAGTTGAAAGTTTATCTGGTAAATGGTGTCCAGATATGGGCTATGGTCAAAACATAATAAATATATGCAATAAGATAAGTTCAATGAAGATATCAAACAATGATATAAAATTAGAACAAATAAAAACTAAAGTAAAAGAATTAAATGAAATTCTTGGATAGGAGGAAATTATATGGATATAATGCAATTTATACCTGAAAATTTAATAATGTTAATAGGTGGTCTTTACATATTAGGAACTTTTATAAAAGAATCAGATATTAAAAATAAATATATACCTTTTATATTATTAGTTATAGCAATGATAAGTAGTTGTTTATTTATGAAAGAGTTATCAATAGAAGCTATTTTTGAAGGTATCTTATGTTGGGGAGCGTCTATAGGGATAAATCAAATACAAGTTCAAAACAGAAAGGAAAAATAGATGTTATCTAAAGAAATGATTGAATTACTGAGCCAGTATGGATATACAGCTATACTACTAACAGTAGTAATGTTGTGGTTTGGTAGATATTTAGAAAGAAATAGACAACTAGAACAAGAAGATAGAATAAAAGAAAGAGCCTATTTTTCTAGAGAAATTAGAGAACAAAGAAAGCTTTTCGGAGATACAATAGATAAATTCGATGATAAATTAGATAAGTTTGCAGAAGCATTGAACACTAATAATAGTAGACTTGAAAGAGTAGAAACAGATATAACAGAAATAAAAGACAAATTAGAGGCTAGAGATTAATTTCTCTAGTCTTTTCATAAGGAAGTGATATATTGGCAAAGCAACGTAGTAAAAGAATAAGTATAATTGGAGAACCAAATCCAGAAAATATTAAATTATGGAAACAATATAAAAGGGCTAAACAAATAGCTGGTAAAAGTGAAAAAACAATCTATAATTATGAATGTGATATAATGCAATTTTTTAAGTTTTTAAATATAGAATGTTTTGATGCATTATTAACAGATATAAATGAGGAAGAAATAGAAGCTTATATAGGTTATTGTATGGAACAGGGGAATAATGAAAAAAGAATTAGACGTAGAATAAGTTCTATTTCATCATTACTATCATTTTTAAAGAAGAAAAGAAAAATTACTGACAATTGGTGTGAAATGATAGAAAGACCAGGGACAGGTGAAGAGGTTCAAAAAAGAACTTTCTTGACTGAGGAACAATTAAGTAAATTAAAAGAAAAGCTTTCAAAACAAGACAACTTACAATTAGAAGTTTATATAAATTTAGGATTAGCTACAATGGCCAGAAGTAATGAAATAAGCCAATTTAGATGGGATAATATAGGCTTAGATAATAGATGGATTCATGGGATTACAGCTAAAGGTGGAGTATCAAGAGATTTTAGATTTTCAGAAGAAGTACAACAACTACTAATAAAATGGAAAGATTATTTATCTCAACATGGTATAGATTATCCATATATATTTTTTACAAAATATGGAGGCAAATACAATCAAGTCAATTCAAATGTCTTGAGTTCATGGGTTAAAAAAGCTTTCAAGTTAATTGATATAAATGGAGGATATAACCATGACCTCAGACACAGCATGTCTAATCTTTTAAAAGATAGAGGAGTTCCAATAACTACAGTTTCAAAATTGCTAGGACACAGTGGGGTTGATGTAACTATAAACCACTACACAATAGAAAATAAAAATAAATTAGCTGAAGAGTATGATAAGTTTATGTAAGGAATATATTTGAGATATATCAAAAAAGATTTAATAGGATTATAAAATTGAAAGGAAGTGATACTATGGCATGTAACGGTCGTAAAAAAGGTAAGAAAAAGAAATAGATAATAAGCCCTCTAGGGATTACTCTTAATTGAGTTTTCTTTAGAGGGCTTTATTTTTTTATCTATGTATCTATAAAATTTTTGCGTTTTCATTCAATATATTAAACTTATTTTAATTAGGTATTTATCTCAATTCTACTCTGATAGTATAGAATGTGTAAGAAATCATTCATTAATAATTCTTAATCATTCATAAACTAATCTTAATTATTTATGAATATTTCTTAATTATATATATGAATATATAACTATATTGAAAGCATTAAAAAACAATCTAAAAGTCGATTTAAATAAATATTTATCAAAAAATCATTAATATTATAATATTTATGATTAAATAAACAAAAAATTAATAATAAAATAAATAAAAATAAATATTTATATTTTATTTTAAACATTAGATATTTTAAACATTAGATATTTTAAATTTTTATTTTATAAACTAATTAAAAATTTATATTGCCAATTGTTACTATACATGATAAAATTCTATTAAAATAGAATTAAAGTAGAGGGTATAACAAGATAAAAAAATACAGAGTAGATTAATTGTATTAGGTTGTGTGACAACAATAGGATTAAGTTAGGTTGAATTATCATTCACAAATAGGAGTGTTAATTTGACAAAGACAAACAATTCTTATCTAGCTGAAAACAATACTTATAATGGTTCTAAAAAAGATTTTACAGAAATAGTTACTATTGATAATCAAGGATATGTATTTATCCATAAATTTTCAGGGGATTTACATACAATAGAATTTCAGATAGGAAATGAATCAAATACTGTAGCTTTTAACTCAAAATCTAATAAGATATGTTTCTATGATAGTATTCCTTAAATGCAAATTTAACTACTAATTGCTTGTTTTATAGCCCAGACCTGATGTTCTAAGTATATTTTAGCATCTAATCACTTTTATATATAAGTTATTTTAGAGGGGATATCAAATATTTAATTAAATTAGGCACTTAATAATCATAACATATAAGATTCGATTATTGTATTATGTATTAGTAATTTCAATGCTTTAAGCATGGCTATAACCAAAATAATAAATATTAATATATTTTATAGTTTTATCAAGTTGCCTAAAATGACACGCATGTCCTCCCCCTATAATCAGAATATTAAAAGGATTTCTGTTTAGCATTGTATAATATTTTTAAAAAATAGTATATTGGAGGAATGCTTATGAGTTTAAAAAAGAGAGTTACTAAAATTATTTCACTCGCATTAATAGGGATTATTGCTAGTCTCACATTATTAACAACAACTGTAAACGCACAAACTAATAATATTGATAAATATCATACAAGTGAAAAATCAACAGAGTCGTATACTGATAAAAATCTAGGAGTTATATATGATAAAGTTGTAGATGGTGATAAAACTACAATAACAATTAAATCATTAGATGGAAAGGTTCTAAATACACTAGAAGATATAGATAATGAAGTATATCTAGATGGAAAAAAGATTTCTGTTACTAGTAGTGAGAATTACAAAAGTAATGATAATAGTTTAGAAAAATCTGAAATTGATACTTTCAAAGCTACAGTTAAATGGGGAAAATGGCAATCTAATACAATGTATATAAATACAGGTGGATTAAAGACAGCTATTATAAGTGCTTTGATTGCATTAAAAGCACCATGGGCTCCTGTTCAGGTTGCAGCTACAGTTGCTGCCACAGTTGCAGGTAAGTATGATCAAATTAAAATATATTATAAAATAAGATATGGTTCAGATGGTAAATACAATTACTATCAGAGAGAAACAACATTTTATGGAGATGGTAAATACATTACAAAATTTAATGATCAAGGTAAAAGATATTAATCTCGAAGGGAATATACATAGATGAAATATTTAATGAATAATAATGAATTGTTTTTTCATTTTATAGCTTATATTTCAACACTTATAATTTTACCAATTATTTTTAAAAGTAAGCGATTATTGACAAAAACAAAATTTTGCTTTTCATTTATTTTAATAAGTTTAAATTTATTTACTATGGTATATTTTAACGGTATGGATAAAGTTACATACAATTACTTTATTTTACTACTTATCACTGGTATATATATTTTATATGAAAGAAATAAGAGTTTTAAAAATTAGAATTTTGGAGGATGTAGGTAAATTTTTTTACAAAAATATACCTACATCTTTTTTAGTATGTTTAAATGGGTATGATATAAAGAAAATATGTGATTTTTTGGGGTTGAAGAAGATGGAATTTATGAGTGTGTAAAAGAATATGGAGAAAAAGTTGAATATATCAAAAAACAATTTACATTTAAATGTAGAGGAAGATGTAAATGAAATAAAACTAAAACATTTTACTATTTTATACTATTCTGAAAATAAACTTTTAAGGAATAGTATATAGAAATCTATTATAACTACTCTTTCTCATATTATGTAATTAGAAATAAGTTATTTTGTGCATTACGATTTGTTATATTTAATGATATAATAAGATTAAGTATGCCAATGTTGAAAGGAATGATATTATGAAAGAACATGAATTAGAGATAAATATCTCAATACCAATTTCTCTAGTTATTCTTTATTTAGCTATAGTCTCTATAGTAATGCTAGGTATGTCATCTTTGAATAATTTTACTAATATATCATCTATACCTATAAATGCTTTAGGTTCGACAGTTGGATTTGTTATGTTCCAGCTTTTAGTTAGTTTCTTCAAAAATAGAAAATCTATAGATTAAAATATTATTTACATTAAATTTTGTTTTAATATTTTTAATTTGTGGTATAATAAAAACAAGGAAACATATTTTACTTAACTTTGAGTGATGTTTCCTTCAACAAATTATTTTGAAGATTTATTTTTCTGGAACTTTATATTAAGTTCCCAACCACTCTTAGCTGCCGACTTTGAGTGGTTTTTTAATCTATCATAAATCCAACAAGCTATTAAACCTGCTATAACATTCATCATTAGATTCACCATAAGTTTTCACCTCCTCTCTAAAAGAAAGTTAAGGCGACTTTATGGAAATACCACTCTTAGATTTTCAAATATGTATTCCTTGCTATGTTTATTATATCATAAATATTAGAAATATAGAATTTCAAATATCATCTAAAATCCGACCATATATATTTAGATAAAAGTTTAATATAATCATGGTATCAATCTATACTTTGTCTGCATACAATATTGTTGAAATTCCTCTTCAAATTGTTTTTTTAATGCTTTTTCTTCAACATGTATTCTAATACTATAACATATTAGGCATATAATTAATACAGTAATGAAACTTAAAACATGTCAATATGTAAAACCTACTCCAAGTAAACTCATAATGCTTCCTGTATATGCATGGTTTCTGACAATATGATATAGTCCAGTTTTACATCTGTTGTCTGTACTGATAGTGTAAAAGCTGATTTTAAAGTTAAAACTACCCTGTAACGAATAACTATCCCTAAAATAATAAATGTTATTCCAATATAAAAAATGAAATGTGGGAATAATAAATTTCTCAATGTTTCTGGAATACTATTATCTCTAAAATACACACTAGGCATTCTACTGAACCACCAACCGAAGATAATTAACCAGAATGTGCCTTTGTCAGAACGGTTTGCTGATTTATCCTTATTACTCTTAAACATAAAAAAGTAAATAACAAATTTAGAGATAAATAATAATGCAATTGCACAATATGCAACATGATATTCTGTAATATTTGCAAAAAGATTAGGATTGTCAATTCTCATTTTTCTACACTTCCCTTCTATATTAATTAGAAACCCATTTAATTTTCTTTGAAACTAAATTTTATAAATTAAATGGATTATATTATAACTAATTAAGTATAAAGCTTACTCTTCTATCCAAAAATATTAATTTTATTTTCATGAACATCCGTTAAAATAAAAAAACAGTTATAAATTTATATTAATAATTAAGAAATACTTATAAATAATTAATCTTTATTAATGAATACTTAATAATTATTAATGAATAATTTGTTGCATGTTTTATACTATTACAATAGAATTGAGATAGATATCTAATTAAAATACTTTGGAGGTTTGATATATGAACAAAAAGTGCAAGAAAGTTATAGCTACTTCTCTAATTGGTACAACATTATTTACTACTTTGTTGCCATCAGTATCTTTTGCTGATAGCAGTTCACATCAGAAAGAAATAGAATCATACATATTAGATGAACAAAGACTAAAAGATATTGATGAGATTTCAGCATATTTTGGTTTTACTGAGCAAGAGAAAGCAGATTATATCAATGCTATTAAAGAAGTAAAGTTAGAAGCACAATCTGCACCTACTACAAGAGGAAAATTAAGTTGGGCTGTAAAAATATTAAGAGATGTTTGGACTAAAATTCCCACAAAAGTTAAAGTTGCTATAGGGGGGTATGCAACTTATAGCAAAATACTTAGTGTTTAAATACATTTACTGGTACAGTAGAATATGTATTATATAAAGGTTGTAAAAGTCTTGATATGAGTAATGACGTTGCATGGTGGGTTACTAAAGCATTCCTAGCATTTGTCTTATAAAATATAAATTAGGAGCTGATAATACTTGATTACAAGCATCGTTTTGTATATTATATGTATAATGAACATTATATGTTATACAAATAAAAAAGGAACTACTTTTTTAGCTGCTAATATAGTCATGTTGCTTTCAAATGTAGTCTTATCAATTTTAAACATAAATAAGATGCACAATAACATTATATCTGGTATTGTATTAATAGGATTTCTTCTTTCTATCATACTATTTATAGCATCATATTTTGCAAATAAAAAATCTTAGTACAAAGGTTAAGATAGAGTATACACTGTTAGGATTATAACTTATTTTTATAAAGTTATAATCCTAATATTATCTAAAACACGACGCTCTATACGCCATTTTAAGGCTTCATAAAAAGTTCCATTTATGTTTATACCTTTACATTTTATAATTAAATTTATATAAAATAAAAATATATACATTTACTGATAATAATTATTAATTAGCTTTAAATAAGTTTTCAGATATTCTATCAGAGGCTTCTTTATCCATTTCTTTAAGTACATGAGAATATACATTAAGAGTAGTATTAATATTTGAATGTCCTACCCTTTCAGATATAACCTTAATTGGTACTTTAGAATTTATAAGTAAAGTGACATGTGAATGTCTTAAGTCATGGAATCTGATATGTGGTAAATTATTGTTCTCTAAAAATTTTCTAAATTTCTTACTCATTACATCTTCAGCAATAGGATTTCCTTTTCTATCGAAAAATAGTAAGTTATATTCATTTCTAATAATACTTCTTAATAATTTTTTATTCTGCTCTAATTTATATTCTTTTAGCAAGTCAATAAGCTCTATTGGTGCAAATATTTTTCTAATTGAACTTTCTGTCTTAGGTTCTTTAAGTATAACTGAGCAATCTAATCTACTAGTTATCTTATTTATAGTTATTGTATTTTCTTCAAAATCTATATTCTCCCAAGTCAATCCTAATACTTCTGAAAGTCTCAAGCCTAGACCTGTAGCTAGGTTAATAGGCAGTTCCATATTAGTACCTTTCGCCAATTCTAATAATTTTAACATCTGCTCTTTATCATAAATATCATTTTTAAATTTTTTAACTCTAGGACTTTCTATACCATCTATAATATTTTCTTTTATTAACTTAATTCTATACGCTCTCTTTATAGCAAGTCTCAACACATTTATATGTACTTTAACTGTTTGAGGATTTAAGTTACCAGCTAAGTCATCTATATAATTTTGAATATGAATATTTCTCAATTCTTGAAGATGATATCTTCCAATAGAAGGATTAATATGATTCTTACAAATAGCAGTATAGCTTTTATATGTAGATGCTGAAATATTATCTTTATACTTGTCAAGGAAGTCTAATAAAAAATCACCTAATGTTATTTCATTTGGAATAAGAAAGCTGTCTTTGTATATACTATCTTTAACTTCAGCCAATCTTTTGTTAGCATCTCTTTTTTTATCAAATGCTCCCATATTCTTCTGCTTTCTCTTCCCTGATTCATCATCTCTAAATTCTAGGTACACTACATAGTTTTTATTTCTTTTTCTTATAAAAGCGTTCATGGCCATCCCTCCTATCTAAGTTTATATATTTATAATACCATATAGACAAGGAAAAAAATAGCCATTTTAGCTGACTTTCAACTGACTTTTTAAATTATTTTATTTATATAATTATTGAAATTGCTTAACTATAAAGAAATAAGGCATAGAATGCATCATTCTATGCCTTATACTATTAGTTTGATACTTTTTTTAAATATCAATTGTAAGGGTCTCATTTTTTGAATATGTTAAATTATAAGCACTAATTTTTACAATGGCTTAAAAACGAATATAGAAGCTCAATATTATCAGATTTAAAATATTATATTGATTATTTTAATTTGATAAATATAAATCATTACATTAATTTATATTTATATATTATTTTTTTTATATGTTTCTTGCTTTAACTTTTTATGTTATACTACTTGTATAGAATACATTTCTTAAATTATCACTCTTAAATCTATGGCTAGTCCTTTTATATAAATCATATTATCACTACAATATCATTCATAAAATCCTTTTGAATTTTAGTTAGAATTTCAAGAATATTCTAACTTTAATTAAATATACATTGAGGGGGAAAACAAATGAAAAAAACTAAATTAAAGGTATTAAGTTTAACACTAGCAACTACTTTTCTTGTATCAACAACAGTAAATTCATATGCTGTATCTGCAAAATCTTCAGATATGGATATGAACACTGTTGCAGATGTACTTACTGCATCAGAGGAATACAGTAATGCATTAAAAGATATTGGTATCTCAGTTGGTGAATTAAAAGATTTGACACCTAAAGGAAGTAATTTCATACAAAAATGTAATTCATATTTAGAAAAAAATATGGATGTCCCTAAGACTTATAGTGAAGAACCCATTAAACATACGACTAATGCAAGTCAATTATCATATGCAATGTCAGCAGCTAGAAAAAATCAAGAAGTAGGAGCACCAAAGTATAATGATGAGGTAGTATACATGTATTTATCTCACTTTGTAGATTTTGAAGGAAATAATTATGAAGAAGGTTTATGTACATATATAACTAAATATGACAGAGAAGCTTATGACAGATATTTAAGTAGAGGCTCTGCTTTTAGAAGTGCTAATTCTATGCGTTCAGTTATAACAAATTTAATAGCATTAAAAGGTGATTTACCTTCACTATATACAACGCTTACTAAAGAAAAAGCTTCAGTAGTTAAAACAATTACTGATATAAAATCATTTGAAATAGATTTACAATCTGTAAAGGCTATGGTAGAAAATGATATGTTTATATTTTTTAAAGATGCATATTCTAAACATGATACTCCTGAGGCTATAATTGAAGATGTACAAGGTAGTATGAAAATTAAATATAAGGATTATAATGAACAAATAGGATACATGGTACTTGGATTAGTATTCTCAGCATTAACATTTACTCCTCCAGTTATGACAATGTTGGCAGAAGTGAACTTATATAGCATGGTTATTAAAGATATATTTGATAAAGCTAATTATGCTGCATTACAATACTCTAGAAGTGCAAGAAAAGCAGAAAGATTTAACTTATGGATGGAAGAGAATGGAATGTATATGGAAAAAAAGGTATAAATACTTATGTATTGTGAAAACTGTGATTTAGAATTTGATGATAATACAACTATATGTCCTAAATGTAAATCAGTCTTAAAGTCTAATGAAAATATATGTCAGAAAAGTTTTGAAAATAAAGTTAATGAATTTAAATTAAAGAAAAAAATTAAACAAGGCAACATATTATCAACCATAATTCTTTCAACAGTAGCAATTCATGTACTTGTAGAGCTTTTTATTCAAATCCATATTGAGGATTATTATGATATTTATATTAAATATTCTCCTTCTGCGATATCCGTATTAGTTTTAGTTCTTTCTCTAAAGAGAGGAGAAAAAAGACACAAGCTCTTGAACAATATATTATTTATATCAATTATGATATTAATATCTATATTTGGAACTCTCTATTTTTCAGCACCTCTTGTAAATAGAATTTTTAATGGAAATTATTTATTTAAAGAGTATTGGACTATATATGGAATCGGAAATTTTATAATAATTTTAGAATGTATATTAATTATTTTTGATGATAGTTATTATTTAGCCCATATTAATAAAAAAGAAAATCCCAACAAATAATAAAATAAGGCTTTATTCTAATTAGAGTAAAGTCTTATTTTATTTCAATATATAAATGTATTATTTTCTAGTGTATTTGCATTTTGGAAATTCACTACAGCCCCAAAATTCACCATACTGTCCTTTCCTTTTTGTCAGGTTCCCTTTTTGACATCTTGGACATTTATCTTCCTCAGTAATATTTTTTAAATTTCTAACATGCTCTCCAGTATTTTGATTAATAGCTTTCATACAATCAAAAATTTTATCTCTGATTATTTTTATTTCCTCTCTATTAATAGTCATATCTTTGTATTTACTTATTGTACTTAATATTTCACTTTCATTTATGACTATAACATTATTGCCATTTATAGTTACATTTTTTAAAGTAGCTTTGTCTGAAAAAACAATTATTGAATATATATTATATTCATCTCCTATTATGTTTTCTATTGCTTTGATATGAGCATAGTTTTGTCTTACTGGATTATAGAATGTATTTTTAGCCTTTCCTACAATTTGAGTCCATATTTTATCTTTATCATTTCCATAAATATATCCACTAAAATTCTTACATTCTATAACAAATATTCCATATACAGAAATTGCAATACTATCAATTTGTGTGGTTTTATTTGAGCCTGGTATAATAATATCTTTAATTATTATGTAATCCTTGTCTAATTTGCTAAGTATAAAATCTAATCTAAGTTCTCCAAATCCACCCTTTACTTGTATCTCAGTATCCTTCACAATATTACTAACTTCCTTTACAGTTTGACTAATTTCTTCTGACATAAATACTTTTTCAAATATTTCCTTAAACATCCTCACCATCTACCTTTCGACATATACTTTAATTATAACAGCTATATATGCCTTAAGTGATTAAACCTTACTATAATAAATTTACTATTTAAAATAAAATCAACTACCTATTAAAGTAGTTGATTAATTGCTTTATTCAGTATATGTATATTTTGATATTTCACCTGTATAAATATTTACTAAATATGGCGTATATCCACCTGCATTATGCTCTATACCATTCATATCTACATATGTATTAAATGGACGAACATATATATACATATCATCTTCCATATTTTGAGCTTCTATATGATTTGGTAAAAATCCATGCTCTTTCATAAATAAGTCTCTAACTAAATCCTCAGCATTTTTGAATGAAATCACTTTTTCCATATGTAAATCTTCATATAAAAGTTTATAATCTGATATGTCATTTTTATTTATACACAAACGTTCAGAATACTCTTGCCCAGCAGACACATAACTAAAAACATAATAATAATTACTTCCATTTTTATAATTATCATCAACTAAGTATACTCCATCATATGGTATATTGTTTATATCTCCTACTTCATAACAATTATACCAATCTTTAGCTAATTCTTTAGCTTCTTCAAGTCTAGTTTTTTTAATTACTCCAGTGTTAGAGTCTCCTATTCCATTAGTGACATTCAAACATTCTTCTAGTAACGCCTCTGTTATGTCTCCAACTGTTGTAATTTTAGTGGCATTTTTTAATATTGATTTATTACTATTATTATCAACTAAAACAACTGGACTCTTTAAAGAAGATGCTAGAAGTGCATTAGTTAAGTTCCTAGAACCAGCTATGTAAAACTCTTTTATACCATTATAAAATTGATTTATTATTTTTTTATTTGTATCAAATCTGTCAGAACCTCCCAATCTTGTTGAGTTTGTATTTTTAACTAATGTATCATCCATTGTAGCTGTACCTCCAATTGCATATGATTTTACTTCATTAGTTGAAAATGGTATACTTTTTCCATCTGTTAATATTATTGCTGCCTTATCTCTTGCGGCTACAGAAGCTATACTTATTGCGTCTGCCTCTCCTTTATATGCATTTGTTAGCATTACAGTATTAATTTTTTGTTTAGAGTTTATTTCTTTTGCAACATTATAACTAGTTTTTATTCTATCATCTCCATCAATTCTTTTTACATTAAATCCTTTTGACATTAATGTATTCTCTACAGATTTATTTATTGATTTTATCCCACCTATCAAATAAACTGTTTTTACTTTACTTAATCTCTTAATTGTCTCATTTGGTATGCTACTATTTTCAGATAAAAGCAATGGTGCATTTAATGTTCCTGATAATCCACTAGCACTCAACCCATCTGCTATGGAATCACTTAAATTAACTAGTATCGCAGTGTCATAGCTTTGTTTATCTGCTATAAGACCTGCTGTTTCGTATATTGTAGATACTTCAATCTCATCTACTGAATTAAGTGCATAAGATTGTTTTAGAAAACTAACTATTAACATTGTTATAACTAATCCTAGTGATAATATTTTTTTTGGTAACTTCATTGTATATCCCCCTCATTCATTTAAAATAACCTTTACTTAAATAGTAGTACATAAATACAAAAAAGTCACCTACATTAATAGATGACTTAATCATTTTATGCTACTTTTTCAATATATTTTTCATTAACAACATAAGTTTTAAACTTATGTACTACCATAATATCCTGCATGTTTTCTAGTGTCATTATAACTCTAACACATTTATTCCTAATTTCTTTTGGTAATTCTAAGTCATTTATTAAATTTACATAATCATCATATCTGTACATTTAATATTCCTCCCAAAGTTAGTCTAGCATATATTATAGTACTCTAACTTCATTTTTTCAATAGAAAATCTTAATCCTGTATAGATATTTTCTAAATGATATAAAGTGTGACACTTGTCATCATAGTAATAATTATATTTTTCTAGTATTATATATTTATTCACCTTTCTTTATACCAGTACTTCCAAATCCATCATTTCCTCTTTCAGAAATATTCAATTCATCTACAACTTTTAAAACAGCTCTTGGTACTTGTTGAAATACACCTTGAGCCAACTTAGTATGTTTAGGAATTAAAATGTTAAATTTTTCTTCATTGTATGTAATTATTTTAATTTCACCTCTATAGCCTGAATCCACTGTGCCAAATCTTATAGTTGGGTATACTCTATTATTTTCTTCTTCATTGAAAATAATAATATCGTTTTTTATTTTATTTCCAGTACAAGATACTTTCTCATCTTTTATATATTCTATACCATTTAAACTTATGCCACTTCTTGGTCTAACTTGCATTTCATATCCATATGGAATTTCTAGTGCTATACCTGTAGAAATTGCTACTACTGATTTAGCATGAATTATTGTATCTTCTATCGTATATAAATCAATACCACTATCACCATTTTTTGCATAAGATGGGACTATTGAATTTTGACTTAATTTTTTTATTTTGATATTTATACTCATCAATTACTTCTCCTTTTATTTAAAATTTATTTTATTTAAATAAGCTATTCCAAGAGCTATAGCATCATATATATCGCTTGTCTTTACCTTACAATTCCTATCAATGTATTCTCCAACATCAATTATATTTTTTCTTATATATGTAGCCACTTCTTCTTTTTTAGCCTTACCATTATTCATAAGATATTTTCTAATAGAAACTGGATACATATATTCAATCTCTATATTATTTAATTTAACAGTTCTCATTATTGCTCCTAAGAGTTTTCTTAAACTAAGAATTGTTTTAGAATTTCTGGAAGTGAATTGGTCTTCAACTAAGACTATTTGAATATTATAAGTTATAATTAACTCTTGAATAGTATTACATATATAGCACATTCGCTCATCTTCAGACTTGAATTTATCTTTTTTGGTTGTTATTTTTCCATATTCTAATACTTTTTTATTTCTATTTATAACTGCCCATCCAGTTGAGGACATGGATACATCTAAGGCTAAAACCATTCGATTCCCTCTTTCATATGTATTTTAACTTGCTCTACTGCATTAATTAGGTTAGTATTGTTTGGTATTGCAATATAATTTTCATTATTTAGAAAATCTTTAAATTTAAACTTATCATCTTTTAATCTTCTCTCAATTTCCTTAAAATTATCACCTCTACTAATAAGCCTTTTTCTTAATACAATTTCATCTGTATTTATAAAAAATGGTACTAACTTAGTTTTTGTTCCCATAAAATATTTTTCTAGTGCCTTATATCCACTTGCATCTACTATAGTCAAAGCATATTTTTTATTCTTTAATTCAGACTTATGTATACCATATAACCAAGTGCTGCCATCATGAACTATATATTTTCTCATTTCAATAAAGTTACTTTTTTCTTCCTTAAAGAAATTATTATCTACAAAATGATATGCTTTATTGATGATTTCTAAGTAATTACGAGGAGGTCTTGTTGTATGTGATATTAGAATTGGAATATTGAATTGCTTTGAGATTTCACTTACTATGCTGTCTTTGCCTGAACCTGAATATCCTAAAAATACAAACATATTTTTTAATTTTTTCATATTTATAGTTCTACCTTACATTCAAACACATTAGGATTATCAATAATCACTTGATGAAGCCCTTTACTTAATACATCTACTAAATATTCCTCATCTTCACTCTCTATACATCTATCTCTAAATATACAATGAAATAGCTCATGTAAAAATGTAGCTTCTTTTACTCTTTGTGATTGTAGATTATTAGATAACTTTATTGTTTCAGTTCCATAATCTGCTAATCCATAACATAATTGATTGTTTACTAGAATAGGCTCTTCAGTCTCCTCTATTTTGTAAAACAATCCCCCTACTTTTACTTCTTTTGGTATATTCATTGAGTACTCTCCAATCTTATTAAAATTCATATTTTATTGTGATTTAGATTTTCTAAAACCTTTATTTACATTATATTTGCAACCTTTTCCATAATGAGAACATAGGGTTTTACAAAAAAACTGATTACTTTTGTCATCGTTTTTGCACCAAACACTCTCATCGTTGAAATCTAGCTGTTTTATCTGTTTAACTGTATCAGTAACAAAGGCAATTAATTGTTGTTCTAATGCTTTAGTGTATTTAATTTTCACTATAGCTCTTTCGTAATTTCTTATATTATCAATCTTATTTCTTTCAATTAATACTCCTTTTTCATTTTTAATGTACTTGCACATATCAAAAGCTACATATTCAATCATTTTATCTGGATATTTTTCTTTAAGATACATTGCGTATAAGATAAGCTGCTTTGATTTTTTAGGTAAGTCTTTTTTAGAAAATTTACTACTCGATTTGTAATCTATAACATAAACTTTATTACCTATTATATAATATAAATCTATGTATCCCCTCATTGTAATTCCATTAATATAATACTCAAAGTATTCTTCTATACAGTATTTATCACACTCAATTGGTACAAAATATTCTAGATAATGTAAGATACATTCTAAATAATTAATTCTTGAATTTGGTGTAGGAAAGTTGTAATCCATTAGATTTGCATATTCTATAACTTCATTATATTTTTGAATAGCTTCTTGATTTGTCATTTTTCTTTGTTGTAATTCTTCTAGTAATCTATGTAATTCATTACCATAATAACCATAGCAATTTTGTTCTCGATCTAAATTTTTAATATATGTAAGATAATATTGAAATGGACATGTATAGAATGTATTTAATTTACTAAAACTATATAATTCTCTAGACATCTATTTTACCTTTCTAGTTTCCTTTTCTATCTGACTTTTAATTTCTTTATATAATTCCTCAGATATGCTAGCATTTATATCTATACTTTCTTCTTTTATAGCTTCTTTGAACTTATTTATAAATTTATTAGTTATATCAAATCCTGCCAACATCATAGAAAAGAAAATCCCCACAGAAATTATTATTTTCATTACATTTTCAAATATACAATATGAACTTAAGTAATATTCAACATTTACATTTTTTGCAAAATATACATTACAAATAAAATTAAGAATTAAAAAAAGAGTTAATAAATACAATGCCCTATACTTATTATTAATCATACTATTCATTTTTATCACTTATCCTTCCAATTGACTTTAACTCCCAAGAATATATCATTATTTCAGATGCTTTATATCTCTTACTTGTATCTAATTTAATGAATAGTTCTTCTACATCCTTAATTTTTCCTGTACAACATTTCATTTTTTCATCTTCATCCAACTTATACTCTATTTCTACTAAATCACCTGTATATAATATCTCCCCATTTTTTAATAATATTTCTTGCCTAACTTCTTGTATCATATAATCATCTCCTATTAATATAATTTGCTATTTTCATTTACTAATAAAGTTATCTATATCAATCCTACTCTTTAATAATTTTTCAAATATATGTTTTCCCAAATCACTAGGACTATCTTTATACTCCAATAGATTATCTTCATCCCAAATTACACTTATTTTCATCACATCCCTAATATCTTGAACTAACTTATATATCTTAGCTCTCCATGCAATATATTCTTCATCTCCTTTAATTTTAAATTGCCTATCAAAAGCTATGATTAATTCTTCAATACCTAAATCTATTAACATCTTTTTTTGCTCTCTACTAAAATTACTTCCACATATAGCTACAGAAGGATTATTTTTATAAATAGTTGCCATCTGCAATACTGATTTTTCACCTTCAAATACTATTACTTTTTTGGAATTTTTGATAGATTCTTTATTTACACCTAGTCCATATAAATTAAGACTTAATTTATGATTATAACACTTATTGTCATACCACAATGGGATGTATTTACCAAAACTTTTAGCTTTATCTTCATCTAAATTTCTAACTCTAATACCAATTGGTCTATCTTTGTCATGCCAACAGAAATGTGGAATTACTATTTGATTTTCATATGGATTATAATGTATTTGATATGTTTTAAGAACTTCAAAAGATATGTTTTCATTTTCCCACTCTTCGATTGGGACTTGTTGAAAAGTTTTATATATATATGGCTTTTTAGGGGTAGGAAGTAATTCTATTTGTATATCTCTAATATTATCTATTTGTTTTACTTTTTTCCTTATTCTAAATCCTTTTCTTAGCATTGGTTGATTTGAAATACCAAAGAAATCTTTTATTTCGCTAACAGCATCTTTAAACTCATATTTATTTATGTGTATTAATAAATCTATTAAGCTCCCTATATGACCACAAGAACTATAGCAATGAAATGTTTTGCTTTCTGTATAATAAAATAATTTATATGAATCACCATTATGACATAAACAAGTATTAAATATTAACTGTCTATCATTGCTTTTAGGAGATAAGTCCGAATCTAAATATTCCATAAAATTTATCACCTCTTCATTAGTCAAATCCTTTATTTCCATAGTCATCACCTAGTATGACAATTGTCCTCTATAGACTTTTTCACACCTTCCTATTTCTTCAAATCTACCAGTCTTACCATAAAATCTTAGTAGAATCACATCTCCATCTTGACCTCTTCTTGACTTATTTAAAAATAGTAATCTGTATTCTTTTTGTAAATCTTTTATATCAAACTGGATATACTCTCTTTCAGTAGTCTTTTTTAGCTTATTATATTTTAGCCTATATGGTTTTAAAAAGAATTTTTTATTGGTTGAATCTAACTCTAAATCATTAACCACTTTTCTCATAAGCATCAATAGACCACAAACATTTTTAACAGCTTTAGCTTCTGCTAAATCCGAAGCTGATAGATAGGAACTTTTATTTTCTTGAGCTGTTACTAATTGCATAGATAGAAGTGTTATTACATTGTATTTATTTCCAAAGTTGTCTAGTAACTTAGAGTTTTCTATTAACCTTCCTGTATAATTTGCATCTGATGAATTCTCTGACTTGAATGTATCAACTGCTATTACAGTAAATCCTTCATGTGCCACAAGCTCTTTACTTTTTCTTAATATTTCAGATATCTCAAATTCTTCCATATATATAAATTTTAGACTTTCTTCAAATCCTCTGTCTTTTAAGAACATTTCTATCTTTTCCATAAGCTCTTCTTCGAACTCTGTGAAGTCTCCATTGTCAATTTTATTTCTATCTAAATCATGATAATTAAATATGTTG
Source organism: Clostridioides sp. ES-S-0190-01 (assembly GCF_020658275.1). NCBI lineage: Bacteria > Bacillati > Bacillota > Clostridia > Peptostreptococcales > Peptostreptococcaceae > Clostridioides > Clostridioides sp. ES-S-0190-01. Next base: position 46,719 of record NZ_JACVWA010000024.1, read on the forward strand.
TATGCTATAAATGACACTAACATACTTTTAAAATATTGAGATTTTTGTTCATTCGCAAATATAACTACTTTTTCACCTTGATATATCATAGCTAATATATAATTAAAGAACAATAATGTAGTTTTTCCTATTCCTGAAAATCCAGATATTATATTTATACCCCCACCTTTACCAAGGCCATTAGTTCGATTTGACAATACTGGTAAACCATATATATACTTAGATTCTTCATTCTCATTTAATCCTATTTCATTTTCATTATATTCAAAGATAATATTATAAGGTGTTCCTGCTTCAGTTTTTTGTTTTAACTTTTCTCTATCATCTTTAGTAAGTAAAAGATTTTCGACTTTCATATTATTCTTTATAGAATTTACACTACAGGAAGATATTAATCCCTCATAGAATTCTTCCACTTCTCTACAGCTTATAGATTGGAATAATTCAAATGGAGTAAACTTTTCTCCCTTATGATCCATCTCTTTTGTTATACTAAAACCCCTTTTATCTAAAGCTATTAGTAGATTGTTCTTAGCCAAATCATCAATATATGCTGATATATTAGTTTCTTTTCCATACTCCATAGCAGATGATAAACTATTCCAACCGCCATATTTTTCATATTCAGATTTGAGTTTATTTGAAGATACAAATTTAGCGATACTTGCTTCATCAAGCTCACTATGAGTTTTAGACATTGTTCTTCCTAATGAGAAAAAGAATTTTACTTTATCTATTATAAAATCACTTTCACTAATTTTATATTCACTAAAAAGAGTTAATGATTTTAACATTGTTCCTAAAACTAAAGTCTCTATAATGCCTCTATCTTTTGTTATTTTTTCATATGCACTCATTAATTCACCTCTTTAATTTTTTCAAATAAACTTTTTCTTTTATTTGTTTTTACTTTATTAAGAGTAACTAATGTGTAACCCTCATCCAATTCCTCATAATTATTTTTGTTGTCTATTTTTTCTTTAACACTTTTATTTCTGATTGTTATATCTCTAATACTTCCTTTTAATATAGTAAATACATAGCATAATTTAGGATATTCTCCTTCTACATCTTTTCTGTAATTAAGTAATTCTATGATTTCATCTTTTTTTTCAAGCATACAGTCATATAATTCTTCTCTTGTATAACCACTTTTTATTATCTCTTGTAACATCTTATTTTTTTGATTATTTATAACCGTATATCCCATAATAGAATCTATGCCAAGTTGACATTGTTTCCAGAAATATATACCCTGTTGCTCTTTTCTATATTCCTGTTCATTACAATAATATATATTTCGTTTTTTTCCTCCAGATGTAATATGTTCTACTTTATAAGCATCTTTTGTATTTAATTTCTTTTTACAAACATTACATTTACAGTTCAAACTTTCCCCTCCTTATGCTATGTATTTATTGCTACCCCATTAAGAGGTAGCATTTTTTTACTTACACTCTACTTTTCTTAACAGTTGAATTTTCTTCCTCTGATTTGCCCTTTGATTTGTTTGTTAAAGAATTTCCATCATCGTCTTCCTCGAATGATAATGCTAATACTGATTGAACTGCGTATCTTCTTAAGTAAGTTTCCAATGCTCCTCTAGCTTGTATATCATTAGTTTTAGCTGGTTTAAATGGTGCAGAATTTGACTCTATGTATTCGCCTGATGAATGCTTAAGTTTAGTTTTTATATATACTTTATCATTACCTGCATCTTCTGCTGATTGCATTAGTATTAAATCATGTTTTGCTAATAATGGATTTACTACTTTAAGAATTGTATCCAGATTTGCATATTTAGACCTAAAAAATGGATTTGTATTGTCTTTTTGAATTGACTCTATCTCTAAATGGAAAGCTATTAATGCTTTTGTTATTTCAATTTGGCTATCACTTTCTCTTAATCCTTCAATCTTATCTGAATATAAATTTGATATATTCTTTTTTATTTCCTCATTCACTACTTTTTTAATATCATCCATAATTATAGTTTCTTTATTTTCCATTTAATCTCTCCTTTTAAATAAATTATTTAATATTTATCACAATTATATTTATTAAATATTAAAAAGGTACATCATCATCACTTATTTCAACTGTCTTACCATTTTTATCAATATCTCTTTGTTTTTCTTTTTCATCTTTTTCTTTTATTTTTTCTCTCATTGCCTCTATATTTTTATCCGTGAAAGGATAGTTTTTATCACTTAATATTTCATCGCCATCTTTCAAAGGCTCATCCCCACCTTCTATTTCTAAAAATATAAATGCGCTTTTTTTAATTCTTGAACCAAACCCTGCTGATTTACTAGTAACCATAGATTTTACTGTACCTTCAAGAAGACCAACATCTCCTATTTTATATAAACTTTTAAATCCTTCTATCATATATTCATTATGTATTCTAAATATCATATTACAACCTTGCTTACCATATTTATTAATTAGACCCTTAATCTCTAAATATTTACCTAAGTCATCTTCTTTTTCTTCTATATTTTCAATTAATGTATATGCTCTCCAAACTTGACTTGCCTTTATTGGTTTTACTACTTCGCCCTTGTCATCAATTGGATTACCTTTGTCATCATATTTTTCTCTATTGCAAAAAGTTCCTGATATCTGGAATCGCTCTTTCTTTTCACCATCTTTATAATATAAGCTATTGTCTAATGAACAAACACATCTAACAATATCTCCTTTTCCATCTTCTGCTCTAGTTTTTATTTCATTAGCTATTGTCTCTATCCCTAAAAACATTTGATTTGGTGAACCATCTGACTTAAACATTGATGTAAAATAGTCTACATTCACTGATTCATTTGGTGCCGTTTCAACTTTTAAGGTAAATCTTATTGCTTCTTGGCTAGTTCCTTGATTCATTCTAGCTATATTTAAAATGTCTAAAACTTCTCCTGATACAAATACTTGATTATAATTTATTCTTTTTTCTGCCATTTACCCTTCTCCTTTATATTTAAAACTTAATTGCTAACAAAACTTGCTACATCATTAATTCTTTATATTTTGGTAATGTTTTAAAAAAATCACATAAGAATCTCCATTCTTCCATTTTATGATTCTCTCTTTGATTTATCATAGATTTGATTTGTAGATAATTTAATGTAACTCTTGCAGTTAACATTAATCCTGATGGACAATTCGATATTATTATTTTCCAGAGATTTTCTTTCGTGGCCTCGATATTTTCCCCATTCCTAAGTGTCACTTTATCAGATGCGGATAATTTTAATTCATCAAAATTATTGTAATCATAAATTAATTCATTTAAGAAATTTATTGTATTTTTATCAACATATTTGTTACACATATTATCAAGGTTAAATTTAGTTAATCTATGCATTTTACTTTGACTTGAGACATAATCGTTATGATGGTATCTGTCCCATTGTCTCCACATATATTCTGACCATTGCAAATCCATCTGTACAATAATTCCTTTAGAGAAGCAATCATGACCTGAACCTTGCTTTGACTTGCCTAATTGATTTGCTCGTTTTAAATCTTTTTCTGAAATGTTTATTTCTTTCATATCTATTACTTGTTGTTCATACATTGGGTATCCACTTGCTATTATACTTTCTTCAATTCCATATACATATACATTTGATACATTAATAATTTCTGTCACTTTTATTCCATTTACTTTCAACTTACCAACTCCTATTCTTCAATTATAATATAACCTTCTTGATAGTGTCTTCCCATATTATTTACTCTCTTATAATATTTATAATCACTCTCCCTATCTAATCTTGGTACAAATACATCTATAGCATTAGAAGTACCAAAATATCTATTAGAACCTCTATCTTTAACCACCTTTAAATTTCCATCAACTAATATTTTAGTTCCAAATTTAAGATGATTATTGGCCACAAACCCATATTGTAAATTTTCTCCTGTAGCTGTCACAGCTCCATGTTTACTATTTTCACAATTCAAAGAAGTATAGTAACTTACTTCCCATGTTATAGGAATCAATTTTTCTATTTTGATATTAAGTTCTTTTTCTAAGTTCATTTTTTTTATTTCCAACTTATATTCTTTGCTATTTCTATATTTATCCCATTCATATTCATACATTAAATTTATATTTTTTGTTACATAGGTTATAAGACTTCTTTCCATATTACTAGTATTGAACACTTCTTCATGACTATAAAAGACTTGAACACCACTAGCCACTATTAAAATACTTATTACTATCGTACTTATCCATCTCATAAACTCCTCCAAGTTATATTTAAACCATCTTCAATTGACTTAATTAGATTCTTTGAAAGCTTTGCATTATCAAATATTTTTATAGATTTCTAAAATTTATATACTTATCTTTATATCCCTTAGAATTTCTTGTATTCATTATATCTTTTATAGATTCCCTGTAAGATATATCATCTGATATTCTTATCAGACTTTCAAGAAAATACATTGAATAACTTCGTGGTATCTTTTTTTTAATAGCTAAATCAATTGCAGTTTTAGCAGCATTATAACACTTAAGATGTGTATGACCTTCTCCAAATATCTTATTAGTATTATAGACAATATATCCATTTCGGACTTTAATAATAATGTATTCATTTTTTTCATATATTTTATTTGTTTTCATTACAAATCCTCAATTTTATGCCATATCATTTCTAACTTTCCATGTTTTCTATTTAATCTTCTTCTAATTTCATATGCAGATTTAATTTCTTCTTTTACATTTTGCCACTTCTCCAAAACTTCTTTATACTCTTTATTTTCTTCTTGTAAAAAGAGTATTTCTTCATTTAATTCATCAATTTTAGTGTTTAATTCTCTATTTTTCTCTAATAAATCATAATGTCTTTGTTCATCTATAAGTATTGAAATCACTACCTTTCACTGATCTTATATATGTTGTTTTAAGATTGTAATGTATAAAACTAAGCAATATTTTATATGAGGTCTTAGAAAGGCATACATGAGGTCATATTTTTAATTTTCTAGTTTCCAATATTCTTGTATCCACCATTCAGACTCGGAATTGCTCTTAATCCACTTTCCATCTATTTTTTTACTTTTAGCTTTTTCCTTAGTTGATTTTAAATAAACTAAGTCATAAATATCAATTTTATTATCATCAAAAATAGATTTACTTACCTTAAAAATCTTTATATTGCTTGATTTTAGATTGTATAGTGTAATTTTAGGAGAATATTTAGTATCTATATCTATTACTAAACAATACCTTGGATTTGAATTGTCATCTTTTATATTACATGATCCTACAAATTCAAAATGAGCTTGTATTTTTTCACTGATTGGTATATCAGTATTTTCGATTTGGCTTTCGAGATATGAACATAATTTTTTTGTATCAACTTCTTTAAATATTTTTTCTGTTTCTTTATTAGAATATCTTCTCATAATTTCCATATTGCATGGTAAACTATCTTTTTTAAATTGTTTTTTACTATAGATTGAATTATAGATATCATAAGTCTCTAAAAGTTTGTTAGACTTTCCAAACTCCTCAAAGAAATCTAGTTTAATTAGTATAGATAATTGTTTAGAGTTTATATGCCCTTGTAAATCTATTAATAGTTCTAAAAATGAATCATATTTATTATCTTTAAGAGAATATAGGTACTCTCCTATATCAGAATTTAAAAATTTAATGGATTCAATTCCCTTGTAAATACTATTTTTATCTCTATTAAAAAAGTATTCAGATTTTGAGAATCTAAATTTAGGATTTTCTAACTTAATATCAAAATACTTTATTTCATCTGTTAATTTTCTTGTTCTTTCTGTATCTTCATTATATAAGTTGAATGCTACAGTATAATATTCTAATGGATAATGTGACTTAAGGTATGCACAATATAAGCTGTCATATGCATATGAAAGACTATGTGAAGCATTAAAGGAATACGAGGTGGCATCATTTACAACTTGCCATGTGTCCTCGAAATTATTTTCAGTTCCGACTTTTTTAATCCAGTTATTTTTTAGTTTAGTATGCAATTCTTTTAACTCTTTTTCTTTAAATTTCTTTTTTGCTACTTTCTTTATAATATCATAGCTCTCAGATTCCTCTATCCCTAACCATATTAGATACTTCATTATAGACTCTTGATACATAAGGTAATGGTAACTATCCTCTAATAATATATCTAGTTCTTTAACATTAGTTGTATATGGCTTTCTTTTAATGAAATTGTCTAATAAAGATGTGAAACCTGGTCTAATGCTCGCTACAAACGCACTTGTTTCAGCCACACTTGATATTTTGTATTTAGATGCTAGGTTTGTCGCATAGTCTGAGTCTACTTGATTTATAGTACAAGTTAATTTATTCTTGTATATCTCATAGGTTTTACTATTTAATAAACTATTCAATTCTTCAATTGTAGGAATATTAATATTTGCTAATTCACAAGTTTTTCTGATTAGTGACCATACTTTCACTGTTAAATAATCATTTTTTAAATACTTATACTTATCACAATAATATCCATCTATATTACAACATATCCCATCCTTAGTTTTTAATAGTCCTACTTCTTCATCAATTGGTTTGTCGTATATAAGCATAGAGCATGGTGAGAAAGAAACACTTTCTACTACTCCTACAAATACCTTTGATTCCTTTATTATATCTCTCCAAGAATCATCATTTATATATTTATCTAGGTTTTTAGCCACTTCATCATACTCTGATAATTTCATATCATTTGCTTTACACCATAATCTAAATGCGGATGCATCTTGTAACGGCTTATAACTTATCATCCAAGCACAATTTTCTTCTCCCAGCAAGTCTCTAGTTGCTTGTATAAATGGCTCTGCGTCTTCAGCATTTAAATCTATATCTGGTAAAGATTTCGCTGATAGTATTCTTTCAACACTCATAAATCTAGTAGGGAATAATGGTACTGGAGCATTTAATCTGTCTATTTCAGTAAGCCCTAAAAGGTTAGTTATTATAAATGAAGGTGCTGAACCTCTCCCCGTTTTAGTAAGAAGACCATTATATTCTTGTTTGGCTCTTTGAACTATTTTATAATCTATAATAAAGTAATCCTCCATATGGGTTTTCTCTATAATATCAAATTCATATCTTATAGCATCTAAGTATTCATTCCATCTATTTTCAGGTATATTTTTTCTTTTCTCTAACCATTCTTTATTTAATATCTCTTTCAGTTCTTTATTTGGATTTTTAGATATTGATGGTAACTTTATATCTTCATTTATCAGTGTAACTTCTTCACACTCATCAAATATTAGAGTATTTTTTAATGCTATTTCAATTTCTTGCTTTGTTAATACATTTTGTTTTTCATATCTTTTAAATATATCATCTGAATTTGGATAATCTAAAATAAATCCATCTTCTTCAGGATAATTTATACCTTTAGCTTTAAGAAATTTAGTTCTATATTTTGATTCTTCTGGATAAATATAATGGCTATCATTGGCATGTATTATGTCTATATTGTATTTTTTACTTAATTCTAAGACATCCACATTATGTAAAACTTGAGTTTTATGAGGATGAGATTGCACTTCAAGAAAGAAATTATCTTTGAAATGATTCTTTAGTTTTATTATTAGTTCTTCTCTATTTTCAAGTTTTAATACTCCAGCTACACATGCAGTAGTAATAACCACATCTTCTGGTTTAAATATCTCAAATAGTATCTTTTCATCTATTCTAGGTTTATAGTAATACCCATTTGTATTAGCTAAACTTAAAGCTTTATTTATTTGCTTATAGCCATTATTATTTTTAGCAATTATTATTAGATGATAATTTCCTCTATCTTTCTCATTTATATTATTTACATAGTAAAATTCTGCTCCAACAATCATTTTTAAATTGCTTTTATCACATAAAGTTTTTGCTTCATGTACATTTCCCTGATATCCATGTTCTGTTGTAAAATATGTAGTATGACCAAGCTCTATTGTCCTATCTATATATTGTTGTGGCTTGGTAATTACATCTAGGGTTCTAATATTTGAGTATATTTTATGGCTATGATAATTATTATATCTCAATTAATCACCTCTACCTCAAAGTCTCTTTTAACAAATTCTATCTCCACTTAAATATTTTAATGTTTTTTATTCTTTTTCCATTCACTAAATCTTCTATTCATTTTGAAATTTTCAAATTCATAATCTAAAAATTTCTTTTTTTTGAATTGCTCCTTTAGAAATTTATTTGTGAATTCTTTTTTAGTCAAATCAATCACCTCCAAAGAGGGAAAGATATCCCTCTTACTTATATAATACTATCTGATTTTCTTTTAATGATTTTTGAACCTCTATAACTCTTTGATTTGATGAGCCTCTATATTTTAATGAAATGTCTCTTTTTGAAATGTCAAATTTACCATCTATTAAAACATCAATATAATCTAAAAATATTTTTCTTGATAGATCTCTTAATATTTCTTCAAACAAGTAACCTGACCAAAGCCAGATATTTTTATTCGTCTCTATTTTAACTCTTTTTAAAAAATCAATTAAATCATTATCCTTTATTTGTTGCAATGGTTCTCCACCTAATATATTTAAACCTACTATATTATCATTTTTTAGATATGAAATAATCTTATCTTCCACTTTATTAGACCATACATCTCCGTAATTAAAATCTTGTAAATCTTTATTAAAACATCCCTTACAATTATGGGTACATCCAGATACAAAGAGTGTTGTTCTTACTCCTGGTGCATTTGATACATCAAACTTTCTTATTTCAGCATATTTCATATTCATAACCCTTTCTTATAAATGAAGTACTCTGTCTCCTATTTCTTGAGTACGACCTTTATTCCAAAAGTTAGTTCCTATATAACCACAAGTCCTTCTCATAACCTGCATTTCAGTCTCATCTCTATTTCCACATGATGGACAATACCAAGTTAAATTTTCATCTAGTTTTATTTCTCCAGTGTATCCACACTTATAACATATGTCTGGCTTTGTATTTATCTCTGCATATTGAATATTATGATATATGTAATTTATGATTTGTTCAACTGCTTCAAGATTTCTGCTCATATCAGGAACTTCCACATATGAAATACATCCCCCTGAACTTATACTATGAAACTGAGATTCAAATTTTAATTTACTAAAAGCATCTATTTCTTCACAAACATGAACATGATAACTATTTGTATAATATAATTTATCTGTTACATTTTTTATCTCACCAAACTTTTGTTTATCTATCCTACAAAATCTATATACTAAATTTTCTGCGGGAGACCCATATAAACCAAATCCTAATTTAGTTTCCTCTTTCCATTCCTCACATTTATTTTTCATGTATTTCATAACATCTAATGCAAATTTTTCTCCTTCTTCTTCTGTATGACTTATACCTAGCATAGCTTGAACCATTTCATATATTCCTACATATCCAAGGCTTAAAGTTGAGTATCCATTTTCTAAAAGTCTATCTATCTTCTCTCCTTTTTCAAGTCTAGCTATAGCTCCGTGTTGCCAATGTATAGGTGATACATCTGAGAGTGTTCCTTTTAGCATGTTATGTCTAGTTAAAAGAGCTTCTTTGCACAATTCTAATCTTTGGTCTAATATCTTCCAAAATAAATCCATATTCTTATCAGCTACTATTGCAATTTGAGGTAAATTTAAAGATATTACACCTTGATTGAATCTTCCATACCATTTATAATTTTCATTTTTATCTTTATATGTGCTAAGATGACTTCTACAACCCATAGGTGGGAATATATTTCCTTCATAATTAGTACGCATAATTTTAGCTGATTGATAGTCTGGCACTAACCTTTTGGTTGTGCATTCAGCAGCTAATTTTGTGATGTAGTCATATTTGCCACCTTCTAAACAATTATCCTCATCAAGAAGATAAACTAGTTTAGGGAAAGCCTCCCCTATTTCTTGTCCTTTGTAATTTTTCATTCCTTCTAATCTTTGTTTTATCATTTCCTCACAAATAAGAGCCATCTCTTCTTCGTATTCATTTCCACTTTCTACTTCAAGATAAATTGTTGCAAATGGTGCTTGGCCATTCGTTGTCATCAAAGTTGAAAGCTGATATCTAATCGTTTGAACTCCTGCTTTTAAATCATCTAATTTTCTATCATCAGCCAATTCTTTAGCTAAATTTTCGTCTTTATATTTATCTAAATATTTCTTATAGTATTTATCATATGTTTTTCTTAGATAGGGTGCTAAATGCTTTACTGTGATACTCTGCCCACCATATTGATTACTAGCCACTTGAGCCATTATTTGAGTAGTTACAGTACAAGCAGTACTAAATGACTTTGGAGATTCTACTAATTTTTCATTTATTACTGTTCCATTATCTAACATATCTTGAATATTTATTAAGCAACAATTAAATATTGATTGTAATGTATAATCCATGTCATGCCAGTGTATAACTCCTTCATCATGAGCTTGAACTATATGAGGTGGTATCAATTTTCTTCTAGTTATATCTTTAGAAACCTCTCCAGCAATTAAATCTCTTTGAGTTGATGCGATTATTGAATTTTTATTTGAATTTTCTCTTAAAATATCCTCATTCGTCTTGCTTATTAAACCTAATATGCTTTCATCTGTTGTATTAATCTGTTTTTTGAACGATTGAACAGCTCTATAACCTTCATATGCTTTAGCTGTATCTTTTTGACCATAATGTATAAGTCTATCATATACAAAATCTTCTATTTGATGAATCGTAGGAATATTTTTCTTATTATTAAATTCAAATTCAGCATCATTTGCTATTAATTTTGAGATATCCTCTATGTAAATTCCACTTCCATTTTTCATTGCCTTTTCTATCGCAATCTGTATCTTTGTATTATCAAAAGGTACCTTGCTCCCATCCCTTTTAATTATTTCCATTAAATCACTCTCTTTCTAATATTTATTTTCAACCTTTAAATAATACCCTTTTTACATACATGTTATCAATAATATTCTGTTTCCATAAGTGGTAAATATTTGACTATATAAAAATTATATTATACTGGTAAGATTCTTTGAGTTGAAATTTGATATGTACTTGATTCTTTTCCTGTTGTAAACAATATAATCGCTAAAATAATACATAATGCTAAATAAATCACTTTTTTTATTATTTAATCCCCCTTACTTAAAAATTAATTTATATGAACCATCTAAAAATTTATATCACTTTCCTTCAATATGTATTTATTAATTATTTTTATTATTGTAATCAGACCTTTATTAGTTATATCAATCTTAGTTGATATTGAGTTTTTATATGAAAAAATATGAAGTAAATGTTTATTTTCACTTTTATATATTGATATTTCTGTGTCATCTACATATTTTATAAATTTATTTTTATTATAATTAAATCTACATATCCTTAAATAATCATCTATTTCTTTACTGATCATAAGTTCAGATTGTTTTATACACATATCTTTAAACTCATTTTTTACTCTGTCATTTTCTTTTTTTACAATTTCTTTATATCTATTTAAATCAATTTTTTGAAAAGCTATGTCTTTTATATAGTCTTCACATTTATCTATAAACCTCTTAAATATAGCTATTTTCATTGTTCCATTCACAAATGCAACTACTTCATTTCCTTCTTCTAGTTTTTTAATCTCTGTTCTAAAAATCATTTCCTCTTCATCTACACTAGCTACTATTATCATACTCATATATACACTCTCCCTTCCATTGCAAAATCTACTTTATTTTTTAATTAACATTTTTAATGTTCCTTTATTAAACCTGGCATAATTTTATTTACAGTTTTACAAGAAATCCCTAATTTAATTGTTTTTGTAGCTATACCAATTATAAATTCTTCAAGTTCTTTATTTTTTTCTAAAAATAATTGTATTGTTTTTATATCAACATCTCTTCCAGAATTATTTTCAGATAGATAATCAATCATATCATATATGCTATATATTTTTTTACACTCAATATTCCCTATTTTTTTAGATAGTTTCTTTTTAGATAACCCAGTTAAAATACCTGTATCTAAAAGAAATTGTAAACAGGTTACAAACATACCATTATTTTTATTTTTTTCTAATATATTTATTTTTTCTTTTCTGCTTGATGTACTTTTTAGTTTTTTGAAGATGTTTTTTACAAATAATGCTTCTTGCATTTTTTCCTCCTTAAATCTACTGGGTATATTATTCGTCATATCATCTATTTTATTTACTTTTTTATTACTTGAAATTTTTATTTATACATTTCTCCACATTTTTTACATTGATAAATAAATCCTATTTTCGTACTTAATTTAAATATATCTCCACCACATTCACATTTTTTTATTCTTATCATTTTCTTCTTCATATTTATACTCCTCAAAAGAAATTGTTAGCTAAATGTTGTATCTAATAATCTTGATACTTTTTTTATTTTCCAATCTACAGGCAATATTCCATTATCAATTAATTCTGATAGTAAACAATTATATTCATCAATTTTTACCATATGTCCAATTGGGCAGTTTTTGCAGTGCTTAGACTTGATACAAACATATTTTATAGTATTTAAAGCAACTATAGTATTTTTTATATCATCTTGTGTTAATTCTATTTCTTTATTATCCATTTTTCATCATTCCTTTAAATTTACTAAATTTTAATATTTACAAGGCTTCTACTGCTTCTTGAAATTTTAAATCTAATACATATTTTAATAACTCTTTATCATATTTATAATTTAAATACTCATCTATAGAGGCTGTATAAGCATTTTCTTTTTTGTATTTTTTTATATACCATTTTTGAAATTTAATATAATCTTGCTCTGTGAGATATTCACTTGATAAGTTCAAAAGACTTCCTTTTTTATTTAATATTTCTCTGATCATATGATTCTCCTATTTTTGATATATTCATTTCATTTACTAATGAATCTTTTTATTCTGGCACTTAATCTTATTATACTTATGACATTCTATATCTTTTCTATTTGATATAATTTCCAAAGATAATTTATAAACCAAACTTTGATTTATATTTTTCAATTTTTTAAATAAAGACAACATTTTTATTAATTCTTTATGTTTTTCATCAACCATAACTCGCCTCTTTCTTGACTTTGTATATTTTTATATTTACTTTGTTATAATTACATTGTATATCTTATACTATACAATGTCAATATGTTTTATACTTTGTTTACCTAATATACTGAATATATTGACTTTGTCAACATCGAATTGTATAATTTAATTAATGGAGGTGATATATTGAACACAATGATATATAATCTAAAAAAATTAAGAAAAGAATTAGGATTATCACAAAAAGAATTTGGTGATAAATTAAAATTAACATCTGCGTCAATATCAAAACTTGAAAATGGAGAGAGAAATATCACTGAAAGACATATTTACCAAATATGTGAGGTTTTTAATGTAAATGAAGATTGGTTACGAAATGGAAATGGAAAAATATTTAAAAATATAGATGATATTGAATTAGCAGCAATGATGGGTAAGACATTTTCAAGTAATGATGAATTCTTGAAAAAAGTCTTTTTAACATTTGCAGAACTTACAGATGATGAAAGAGAAGTTGTACAAAAAATAATAAATAAACTAAGTAAATAGCCCTAGAAGGGCTATTTTATTTTAGATATAAAACTTTTAATTATGAGTAAAGAAGATAAATCCATTTTTTTGAGCATCTTAAGTATTTCTTCTGTAACTTGCTTTTTCATTAAATCCCCCCATATAATAAATAAAATAATTATAAAGTTAATACTTTTTACCCAATCATCTCCTCACTCTATTCCCATTTCAGGAACATTTGTTCTTAAAGAAACTAAAATCCCTCAGCATTTAGTAAAATTGAAGTTATCTGCATCTGAAATGAATATTTCATATATGTATTTTTTTAATAAATACCTACTCTATTAAAGTAGATTGCTTGATTAAATAATAAGATTTTTTTTAGAAAAGTTCAATACTAAAATCGCAAATGATAACAAAAAATACAAAAATATTAATTTTTTTCCTATTTTCCTACATAATAATATTATAACTCTTTCTCTATAAATCATCAAGAACATACATTCGATACTTTTAAACAAATTATTTACCAAATTATATCTCTCAATATATTTGATAAATAAGATTTTAATTCTTTTGCTTTTCTAGGAGCTACCTTAATTTTTATATTATTTTCTGTTAAATATACAAAATTATAGTTCAAATTATTAACTTGCAACAAATTTACAAGATAGCTTTTGTGACATCTAAAAAAAATCCCTTCTTTTAGCTTTTCTTCAAATATATCAAGTTTTTCATTTATTATATATTCATCTGTTTTTGTTATAACCTTTAATTTTCTTTTAACAATCTCTGCAAATAAAATATCTCTTTCTTCTATTGTTATGATTTTTTTCTTTTTTTTTATATAAATAACAGCCTCTCTTTTTCTCCAATCAATAGCAAAATCAATCATTATTTTTTCAAAATTTTTGTAGTATATTGGTTTTATTAGGTATCTAAATGCATTTATTTCATATTCTTTAACAACATCTTCATTAGATTCAGTAGTAAATATAATCTTAACATTTTTATTTCTTTTTCTAATTTCTTTTAATATTTCAAATTCATTTTTATCTTCTAAGTTTAGATCCATTAAAACTAAATCTACTTTTTTAGGATCTTTTTCTAAAAGCTCTTCTACATTTTTAAATAATAAAACTTCATATTGTTTTATTTTTATTTTCTTTAAAAAAATCTTAATAAAGTCATGAATGATATCTCTTTGCATATCATCATTTTCACAAATAATTATTACCATAATAATCACTCCTCAAAATATATATTTAATAAATATTATATATTTTTGATATCTGAGTTTTGGTAATTATTGTAATTTGTTGTATTATAAATACTTTTTTTATCATTTTATGTCTGTAGAGCTAATTTTTATATTAATATAATTTTGTTAATTCTTTACTTATAAATTGTCATTCAAATATAACTTTTAAGTTATTGTTATATCCTTAAAAAATAAATTGATAAATGAGCAAGAAAATTTAGAAGAGTAAAGTTGTTATTATATTTTTATAATTAGTTAAATAGATACTGTTCATTGATTAAAACAGAAATTAATAATAACAATTAAAACAGAAATTTAAATCAATAATTAGAAAATAATAATAAGCTACTAATTATAGTAATTGCAATTAGTACAATAAAATATAAATTTTAATAATAATATGTTGTTGATGTATTGTTGTTTTTTTAGAATAAGTTTCTTAAGAAATTGAATAATTATATATTCTTATTGGAAAATTAAGTTATTAATATGTATAAAAAATTTTCTATTGTGTATATAATTTAATTAAAATAAGCATAAAAAAATAGAGCTAATAGAGATTTTACACTCTTTATAGCTCTATTTAAGTATTTTATTATTTGAATACAAACACTAATAGGAGTAGTCAAAATCAATTTTTTTGAACTACTCCATATATTAAATTGCTATTGCTAAACTTCCATTCTTATTTATGCTCTGAACAATCAATGTTCTTATAAATGCTCCTGGATTACGTATCTCATTATAGTTTGTATCTTCTTCGTCAACTGTATATTTATTAAACATATAATCTAATGCTGCTAGTACTCTATTAACTCCATATTGTACTGCTAATCCAACTAAGTCATTTATAATAATATCTTTTTCTATTTCTAATTTATTTCTTAAATCTTCTTCAAATAAATTATATCTATCTAAATTTATCTGAGATAATACTTTACTATAATTAGAACTCAAGGAGCATCCTGTATCATCAAAGAATTTTAATATTTTTATTCTTACAGATTCTGTATATTTCTCTGAGATGCTTTCTTTCGTCTCATAACGCTTTGTATCTATTGTATCATTACTTATATCGAATAAAGTTTTAGTGCTTCTTAGAAAGGTATCTATACGCTTGTTTGATTTCTTTATGTACTCTGGAAGTATAGAGATAAGATTATCTTTTTTAAATCGTATTCTCTTACCTAATTTACTTCCTTTAGCATCAGCCCAAACTAACTTTTTAATTTCAAGTTTTAACTCATTTACATTTTCAAAACTTAATAGGTGATTTAAAGTATCTAATGACATAGTTAAGTAACCTTTTCCACCATCTTCTTTTTTAAGATGATTTTTGTACTCTTCATCTATGACTATATCAAATTTACCTCTTTTTATTTCTGTAGAATAAACTAATCCAACTTGTAATAATACATTATGATTATGTCTTGCTGTAACAACAGAGATATTGCATATATCAGCTATGTTTTGAAATGATATTGATTTTCTAACATAGTTTTTATTAGATACTATAAAATGATATGCTAGATATTGCTTTATAGCGCTCTTACTTAAAGTAATATGTTTATTTACATTAGTTACAATCTCTATTGTACCGATTTCTGTTTCTTTTTCTGTAACATAAGAAAACTCTGATATAGTGTTTAATTTAGGACAATTTGAGCAGAAGTCATTTAATTTATTACTATCAAAAGAAGGATTATTTTTTATTGCACAAGAATTACAAGCAGAATAGTCTATTTTTTCTACTTTTCTTATAGAAGTTTTAAAAACATCTAAGATATCTTTTAATTTTGATTTTGATATTCTAGCAACTGGTTTTAATTCTTGCATATTATAATCCTCCTTTCTTAGTAATATTTCTATAAAATTATTATAACACATATGGTTACATGTTGTAAGAATGTGTAACATTAGTACTCATTTTTTTTGATTTTCATGATAGTATTTCTGCCGCAGTTATACTTTTGCTCTGCTTTTCTTATACTCAATCCATTATCTAAATCATTTTTTATTTTTTTTACCTGCTGATCATTAAATCTTTTGTTTCTCCTACCTTGCTGGACTACATAATAATTTTCATTTTCTAAAGTCTCATATTCAATTCCAGCTTTATCTAGCTTCTCTTTTTTCGAACTATCTACAATAAAGACTACTTTATCTTTGTATTTAATACTCATATTGTGATAACCCCTTATATAAATATGTTTTATTTTTGTATTAATAAATTATCTACCAAATCAATAATTAAATTAGCATTTATTAAAAAGTCTAATCCTAATAAACCATTTACTTTTTCTTCTGGGTCAATCTCTCCAAAATCTAATTTTATATTTTCAAGAGTTATATCACCACAAGCAACCTTATTAACTAATTTCCTTACTGAATATTGAACAGTCCCACCATAACCAGAAGCCTTTACAATTGTATCATCATCATTAAATCCAATATCTGATTCCTCTAAATAAGAAGATGATATTATAGTATGAGATGCTCCAGTATCAATGATCATATCTTTTACAAGGATACTTTTATTTTCAATTAAGATTTCTATATCTGTATATAATAGTCCATTTTTATATTTGAAATTTTTCATACTACAAACCTCTTCTTATACCAATATGTTTTATGATATCTATTACAAATTCTTTATTCTTGGTGTTATATACAATTTCTTTATCTTTACATCTGTTGAATTCTTTTAAAGCCTCTTTATTGTTAGGAATAACTTTTATAAGAGCTACTTCATCTACATACTCCTTTTCATTTTGTATATGCGATTCCAAAATTTCTAATTTTACAAATGAATTAGGATATAAGTTTCTAACCTCTGACCATTTCATAGAAATCAACTCCTTTATAGTATAAGAATATTATAATATTAGTGAGGTAAAATGTAAATGTTACCTCGTTAGTACTTATTTTGTTTTATATCTTGTATGGTTCTTGTACTACAATTCCATTTCTCAGCACATTTTCTTAAACTCATACCATTATTTAAGTCTTTTTTTATTTCACTCACATCTTCATTATTAAATCTCTTACTTCTTCTACCTTGTGTAACTACATAGTACTGCTTGTCCTTCAGGTCAATATATTTTATATTAGAGTTGTCTAATTCATTTACATTCTTTTTTTCTACAAGCACAAATTCTTTATCTTTATATTTAATACTCATAATTCTCTCCTTATATAAGATTAATTACTACGGAGTAGAGACCATTATTTTTTTATGGATTATTATTAAAAATATATTATTATAAAAATAATCTAAAAATTTTACATTTATATAAACTTATCTTAACCAAATTAAAAGTTTTTGTCTATTTGAATTACTACGGAGCGCAGACCATTATTCATATTGGAGAATAGTAATTTCAATACTTCTAAATTACTACGGAGCTGAGACCATTATTCATATTAGAGAGCAGCAATTTCAAGGGATGTAAAAGCTGAATTTTAGAATAAAAAAAATTTTTCGACATTATTCTCATACCAAAAAACAGCTTTTTTAGTGGTTTTTTGAATTACTACGGAGTACAGACCATTATTCATGTTTTTTGAAAAATACCAAAAAACAATTACTACGGAGTACAGACCATTATTCATGTTTTTAAATTTTTAAATTTGATTAATAAGAAATACATAAGATTAATTACTACGGAGTACAGACCATTATTTTTTAATCTACTATATAAGATGGTAAAGATAAAACTGTATTATTTATTAAACATTTTCTTTTTTCAACGTCTTCATAGAACCAAATATCAAAATATCCATATCCTACATCATATTTTTTTATTATAAATTGATTTTCCATAATTTCTTTAAGTCCATCTTCAATATATTTCATATTATCTTTTAGTTTATTTTTATTATTTAAATGTACATACCATTTTAGTTGTTCTATATCAAATGTATATTTTTTATCTACTATGTTTACTCCCTGACTAATTTCAAAACTTCTTCTACCTTCAAGTAAGTAAGCTAAGTTGATAGACTGTGGTAGTTTTAATTTTTTTAATTCATTTTTATACATTAATTCAGTTGAGACTCTTTCAATTTCTTCAACAAATGCTTTTGTAACTTGAACAGCATTTCTTCCATTTATTTCTTCTATATGGATTCTTGAAAATAGGTTGAAACTTGTTTGAGATTTTAAGCTACCATCTTTCTCATATGTTTCAGTATAAAAAGTATAAAATGGTAACTTCATTAATTTATCTCTTACCTTCTGATAATTTGCTTTAGCATCTGTTAATCCTAGATACTTTAATAAATCTGACAAGAAAAAGGTATATGAATTTAAATAACTATATGAATAAGCAAATCTAATTATATCTAAGTCTTGTTTATCCAAGAATAATTTACTAATAGCTTTTTTTTCTGTTGTTTGATTAGTAAGTTCTAATTTTAATCCATCAATGTTTTTAATATCACTTGAATTAGGGTCTAAATTAAATTCATAAAACATATCTATCTGTGTACCAGAGTCGTTTATAGCATCATATGGATGTGATTGATATAAATTTTCATCTTTTCTTGCTACATTTAAATGATTTATTTTTCTGCCTCTAGTGTGAGGTATAAATATGCCAGGAGCTAATTGTGATGGACTTTTAATAATTATCTTGTTAATATCAAATTCATATTCATCTTGTAAGATTTTAGTGACACATAGAATCAAATCATGTGAAAAGGCTGAATTAATTTTACTATCACTTAGTTCTTCAAGATAAATATAGTCAGATATTTTATAAGATAAATTTGAAGACCATTGTTCAAGAAAATCTTGTCTTATTTCAAGTAATTCTTCAGGACTATCTACAGCGGCAGTAATAATCCTACCAGTTTTTATAAATTCACCCTTAACAATTCCATATTCTTTTTTTAATAATTTATTTGCTGTTTTATTCATAGATTCTAATGTCATTCTCATCCATCTCTTTTTTAAGTCCCATGCATTTTTACTATGTTTTTTTCTTAATCGTTTAGCCTTGGTAGGAGTGTCCAATTCATCAATCTTATCAGCAATTGTAGAATATACAAAATCTTCAAAAATAGGCTTTACTTTTTCAGTAGGTAAATCATTTCGTATCCTAAAGATTTCAAAAAACTTTTTTGTTAATAATTTAAATGTCTCTGTATCATAAATAGCATGTATGATTAAATCTATTTTATTTAGATTTATGTTATTCTCTTTCACATCTTTACTCATAGCTTACTCCTTTTTAGCATATTTTTGCTTATAAATAGATAACACTTCTTGTATCTTAAAATTTAAACTGTTATCTTCTTTAAATTCTTTCAAACTTTTATTAGTCCAACAACCAGATTGAGTATATTTTTTTTCATTTACTTGCATTTGATGCATAATACCAGAAATTTTTAAATTAGTGAAATTTAATTGTACTTTATTATCTAAATAATCATTTATAATAAGTAATCTTTTACGAATTGTTGAATATCCTATCTCTTTTAATCCATTTCCATATCGGGCATCTGGCTTAGTTTTAATCAGATATTCCGAATTAGAATTAAATAGATAAAATTCAGCCGCATTACTATCTTGCTCTAGATATTGTTTGTATTCTTTCTGCTCTAATGTTTCTTTTGTAAAATCAGATAAGAGTTTGTCCAATTTAAACTCTGTATCCTTTAATTTTATTAACCTTTTTTCTAAATCTATGTCTTTTATTTTTATACCCCTTATGTCTTCAGCATCTTTACCAATAAGCCCACAAAAAGCTGCATAGATAATAAATTTATCTTGTGCATTAGTCAATTTACTACATACAGAAATAACTTCATTATGTGTAAGATATTTTGATAGGTCAAACTCAGCAACTAAATTTTTAGGTTTCGAAAAGTGAATGTCATAATTTAAAGTTTTAAATATTTTATTAACTTTAAAAATTATAGCCATTATAGCATTATATGTTTTATTTTCACTCATATCTTTTACAATTTTGTCTTTATCACTATCTAACATTTCAACAACATAATCATTTTTTTTCTCAATAAGCTTTCCTTCTTTAGCAAACCAAAGTATTAATACTCTATAAACCTTTAGAACGCCAATTCTTGTTTTTTCAGCTTCATCTTGGAGTAATTCTGATAATACATTTTCATTTTTTAAATTATAATTCATATATTCAAACAGTCCTTTTTTTTAAGTATATATACAGTATAACATAATACCTTCTCTGCTTTGAATGAAAAATTAAAAAATAACCTCATTCTTTTGAGGTTATTTATATTAAAACTACAATTTTATTGTCATTTTTATTTATCATACTTTTTTATGTATTCTAATAATGCCATACTCATTAAATCAGACTTATTAAACTCTCTATATTTTTCACAAAACTCATCAAATAAATTCCAAGCGTCTTTATTTAATCTAACAGTAGTCCTTATAGCGTCTTTAGATGGTAAATCAATTTTAATTCCATCTTGTATAACTTCTATAACATTTGTATCATCTTTTTTATCAAACCAATTCAAAACATCTTGTATCTTGTCATAGTCTTTTGCTAAAGAAATTATATTATTTTTAAATTGATTGTCAATTACTATGTTGTGACTGTTGTCATCTTCTATTGTCATATTAAATATATTATCATTATTACTCTGTGGTTTATTATTTACTACCTTTGTCATACCATTGTCACCAATAAATATATACTCATCATTTATACGCTTATAACCTCTTTTAGTAAGATATTTTCTTATACTACTTTCAGACACACCAAGCTCTATGGCAACTTTAGTCAAGCTCTTACTATTATTTAACTTATTATTAATATATTTGACTATATATGTTATATCATTATTTTTCAAATCATTCCAAGTCATGTAATCACCTCAACTTAAGTATACTATATGAGATTATGATTGTCATACTATGTTAATCTTTTAATTCTATCTTTTATCTACATATATTTTTAAACTATATCATTTTTTTACAATATTATTTCTATCAAACAAGAGATAATTAAACTAAATATAACTAAAATAAGCCAACCAATAAAACTTTCTTTCTTATTATCAAACATATTCAAAAACTTTAGTGAATCTTTAAATATTGAAATAGATAATCCTATAATTACACAAATTTCTAATGCAAAAAATAATGTTTTAAACATTTTTTCTCCTTTTAAAATGGTTATTTTAATCACTATTAACTAATTTGATGATATTCTCTCCAATTAAAATTATCACCTTCTTTTTTAAGCCACCAATAGTCTTCATGTGAACAACCATGACATTTTTTACATATCTCCCAAGGGTCATAGAAATCTAATCCAAGACCTTCCAAGATACTATTCAATCCGTGTCTCTCTTCTGGCATAACTCTATCCCCTATAAAATCTCTTATATTTTTATCATTAGGCTGATAATCTAGTCTCAAATCTGTGTAATCATATAACAGTGGTGGCAAATAATTTATATTATCTACTGTATCATACAATTTAAAACTAAATTTATCTTTGCCTTCATCATAAATAAAATCACCTATAGGAATATCTTTAAACATTAGCGTATATTTGTCTAACATAATGTAATCTCTCCTTAACTAAATCAAATATCACTTCTATTCTAGTTTTTGAAATAACATCTTTATATTTTAATAATATTTTTTCTATATCTGAGTCATTAAAATCTAAATTTATTTGTGGAAGTTCTTTTATCAATTTTATTTGTGAATAATGTTTATTCATAAATGGTTTAGCTTTATCATACTTTTTTTTATTAAAAGGTTTAGTTTTTAATGTTTTTAATGTCTCGATATCTAACATAGAATATAAACTCAATCCATTATCAAATATTGGTGCAAATCTAATTTCATTCGTTTTAATATTTTTTATATATCCAAAATTATTATAATGTCTATCAATATTGTTGACAATGAAATCAAATATTAACATTTGATTTAAAAACTCTTTAAAGTTTGGGAAATCATCTATAATTGTATCATAATCCACTTTTCTATTATAATGTTTTCTCATAGTTATAAATTGTTCTTCATTGTCATTTAAAAAATTTAAACTTCTACATACCAGTATATCTTGTTCTTCAAAATCTGAATTTCCCTTTGTATGAATTTTTACTAAATCATACTGTATATTATTTACATTTAATAAACTTCCTATGTCACTACATATACATTCAGTAATAGGTTCTAATGAACTAAATTCTCCAAAAAATAAAGTCCCTATTTTATAATAATAATTTGAATTTTTCCATTTATAATAAACACCCTTAGAACTTCCAATACCTGCAAAAGTATTTAAATCTTCCGTTCTGTAAAGCATAGTTTTCACTTCCATTCATTTGTTTAATTATGGGTTAAAAGTTCCACAAATCTTTATTTTTTTCTTTGTAGTCATCTAAACTTTCAAAATATTGTTCTAAAGGTCTATAATATTCATTAGAACAACTTTTTAAAGCGTGTCTATAATCATCTACAGTATCACTTGATACTATAATTAATTTCAAATTATTCTCAAGTATTTGTTTAAGTAATATAAATCTTCCTATTCTTCCATTACCATCTTGAAAAGGATGAATGATTTCAAATCTATAATGAAATTCTACTAAATCTTTTACTGTAATATCTTTTAAATTATTATACCATTCAATAAGTTCTAACATCTTTGGTTCTACTTCAAATGGTTGGGCTAATACACTATTAGTTCCTATTATTCTATTTGGTATTTTTTTATATACACCAGATAGTCCCATATTATGGATACTTGAGTTATACATAAGTTGACCATGTAAATCTTTTATATACTTTTCTGTCAAACATTCTCCTAAAGTATCTATTACAGTTTCAAATACATAACTTGAATTTACTGTTGTTATAACATCATCTAAAGTATGGTCACCTTTTACAATGTTGTACTCAATTAAATCTTGCAAACTTTCACTTGTGAACGTACTTCCTTCTATTTTATTTGAATGAAATAAAAAATTATGCCTTAAGTCTTTATATAAAGCATTTGGTATGTTTTTAGTATATTTTAATTTTTCTATAAACTTATTTTCAATCAATATATTCATCTCCATTTTTTACTTTATTTTATATTAATAATATTAACAAAAAGTATTATCTTTTACACTATCTTTTGAACTTTATTTGTTAGTAATGATATTTAATTGAGAAAAAAATACTATTATTCTTTTCTCAATCATTCAATCACACAATGAATTAATTTTTTAGGAATTCTATACTTACGAGATATAGAGTTCCTTTTTACATTCATTAGATATTATATCTAGTAATGTTCTCACCTTATCTCATTATTTACCATATTCTTTAGAATATCTAAATTATCATATACATATATAATACCATTTAAAAATTGAGTTTGTTGTTTTATATATCTTCTTATATCTCTGCTCTTTGGATATTTAACCAATAAGTCTTTAAATTTCTCAATAATTTCATTTCTTGCATTAATGTCTTTTTCTATGTATTCTAATTGATTTAATATTGATAACTTATCACAACGATTCATTTACGTACCTCCAGTTGACAAATAATATTTCATAATAGAAAAGACACCTTAATTTTAAGATGTCTTTTTATGTACTACTATTTAATTGCCTTAAGTTTAGCTATTTCATTCCAATTTTTAGATGTGGCTATTTCTACAAAGTTTATGTCACTTTTTAGAGAGTCTATTTTTTCACTAGCTTCTGTTATACCTTCCATGTTTCTAGCAACTTGGTTATAAGTTAAGTCTAGTTTATTCTTAATTTCTTCTTGTCCTTCTTTTAGGTCAATAAGTTGATTGTCAATACTGTCAAATCTACTTTGCATTTCCTGTAATAATTCTAATATTTTTTCATCCATAACGTTCGCACTCCTATCTTACAGACTTAAGTTTCGCTATGTCTGTCCAATTACTTGATGTAACTATTTCAACTTTATTTAAATCCTTTTTTATATCTGTTGTATCTTCTACTAATTTAGATGTATGTTTAATGACTGCATCTAATGTATTTCTATTAATTTTTACATCTGATTTAATTTCTGTAATATCATCTTGCATTGTATCAAGTCTGTTTTCAATACTACTAAATCTAGTATCTATATCTTTTTTCATTTCTGTAATGCTACCTTGCATTTCTTGTAATAATTCTAATATCTTTTCATCCATCACGACCACACTCCTATCTATTATTATAACATAATTTTAAGTGTTGTATTCTAACACTTACTAAAATAATCTAAGATAAAGACCTTAAATTATCTTAGTAAATATTAGATAGTTTATGACCATATAGGTGTTAAGCAGTACAAACTATAATTTTAATGCTTAATCTTTAGTACTTTTTATAACGCAGTACTTTACAACTGCTATGTCATATTAAAGTGTATTGAGTGCCATTATAGAAGTAATTTAATTGATACTTCAAATTTTTATATGCTTTAATTGGAAACCTTTATTAATTTACTTATTTAATATTATTTATAGCTAGAGTTTTAAGAAGACTTAGCCTGTTACTTCTATGAGAGGTGGTTCAGTGTTTTCTTGTTCTCCTTTGCTATGATTTAATTATATAATATCATCTCATTTTTGACAAGTCATTTTTGAGATTTATTTTTGAAAAATAATGGAATTAATCGATTAATCAAGTAATTCCAATGGGTTTACATCTAAAATTTTGTATATTTTCTCCAATTCAGTTACAGTAAAATCGGTTTTACCTTGTTCTTTTCTATTATATGTTTTATAATTTATATCTATTAAAAGAGAAAACTCTAATTGTGTATACCCTTTTTGTTCTCTAAGTTCTTTTAATTTATCAAGTTTCAATTTTTATTCACTCCTTTTTCATTCTATATGTTATATAATATTTTAAGAATAGTATTTTGTCAAATTTGACAATATTGTAAGAATAAACAAATTACTATAAATTAGAATTATATATTTTAGCTTATTTTTTATATTCGATTCTAAAAACTAAAGGTATGGGAAAACCATAGAGTGAATGTATTGAAACATGCTTAGAATGGATTTAAATGGCTTGTACAATATGTTATTGTAATAAAATAGACTAGCTATAAACTAGTCTATTTTTCTATGTGGTTCTAATAATTCATTTGCTTCTATATCTAAGTAATATAATATTTGTTCTAGTTCTTCAACTGAAAAATCTCTATGCCCATTTTCCTTATAAGCATATGCCCTTATACTCATACCCATTTTAGTACTTAATGTTTGTTGGGTATAACCTTTTTGTTCTCTCAACTCCTTTAACTTATTAAGCTTCATTAAATCACCTCTTGTAATTTTAATATTGGGTGTGTTACAATATACCCATAATATACTACTTATAAGTATATTGTATCTTGTTATTAGTTATTAATCATGTTCATTAATATGTATAACAAGCCTATAAATGAGATTAAAGCAAAAACTATTTGTTCAGCCGATTTAATCATCTGAACTATGAGCTTTTCAAGTTGTGCGACCAACTCGATTAGCTCTTTTATTTTGTCTTTGGTTATCATTTAAGACACCCCCAATATTAAATTGTATAAGGTAGTGTTAATTACTACCTTAATTATATTATACTGCTTAAGGTAAAAATGTGCAAGTAAAAGATTACTTATTATTCAAATCCTTTAAGTTCAAGAAGTTCCTTCCAATTATTTATAATTATACTTTCTAAAATAGATAACTTATTATTGAATTTATTTGTATTACTCTCCATTTTTAATATAGCCGTTTCAACTGATTTCATACTAATATTATCATCTGAATTACTAGTACTTTGAACAATTTTCAATAAGTCAATTTGATTTACTATTTTATCTTGATTACTTTTTAATTTAAGAATATCTGTACTTATTTTATTTTGTGAGGTTTTAATTTCTTTAATATCAGTTTTTAATTCTTCTAATAAATTGATTATACCAGTATCCATACTTAACCCTCTTTTCTGTATATTTTAGTTATGTTTTAATATTATAACATGGATTCCTGTGGATAACTTATATAAAAAAAGAACTACTATATATCAAGTAGTTCATTTGGGTTTATATCTAAGTAGTTACATATTTTCTCAAGTTCGCTTACTGTAAATTGATTTTCTCCTTTTTCTTTTCTATGGTAATTTCTTAAAGATATGTCTAGCATTCTAGCGATATCCTCTTGAGAATATTTTTTTTCTTTTCTTATATCAATTAATTTTTCTAATTTCATGTTATCACCTCATTAGTATTATAACAAAAAGGAGTTACTTAATGTATAAGTAACTCAATAAAGATATTAAAGATAAACAATATACATTGCTTTAAGTGCAAAATATAAGAAGAATAATAAACCGAGTATCTTTAATATTTGTAATGTAGTTTCAATGTGTTGATTCATATAATCACCTCATTTACTTTTGATATTAGGTGTGTTACAATATATCCATAAAAATATTACTATGGATATATTGTAAGATTACTTTACTAAGTTTATTTTAGTATGTAGTTTAGTATAGTAATCCAGCCAAACAAAGAAACTAAGGCAATAAATATTGTTTCAAGTGATTTAATCACTTGTACTATGAGCTTTTCAAGTTGGTGACACAACTCGATAAGCTCTTTTATTTTGTCTTTGGTTACTTTCATTAGGCACACCTCCCTAATATTAAATTGTATAGATAAGATTAATTCTTATCTTAATTACATTATACATAATAATGACAAATTTGTCAAGAATTATATGTCAATAAAGTCGTGACTAAAATCTCGGTAAAATATTTCTGAAATATATTTACACATTAAAATAGACTAGATATGTTACAACCTAGTCTATTGAGTGTTATACTATACATTTTTTCTATCTAACAAACTTAATATTTCCTCATCACTTAAATTCAATACGTCAAATATCTTTTCTAAATCTCCAATGTAAAAAGGTCTTTGTCCATTCTCCTTACTTGAATAACTTCTATAAGACATATCAATATAAGTAGATAATTGTTGTTGTGTTAGTCCCCTTTCAAGTCTATATTGTTTTAATAAATCCAGTTTCATTTAGTATTCACCTCCTAAAACAAGTGTTTAATGTTTATTATTAATGCAATAATAACTATTAAACAACCAATACCGTACAATATACATGTTCTCGTATCTCTTTTCATAACCTGTTTAAATGTGTTATAATATATAGTAGACGTATCACCCATACAAGAGGTTGCACCCTCCTGTATAGGCTTATTGTTTTACTTATTAATAAAACAATAGATAGTTATTAGAGAGCTTATTACACTCACTATGTTAAAGGTTATGATAAGAACATTCTTTAACAATAAAACTTTGTTGATACGTCTATTATGCTTACCCACATTATTGTACCTCCTTTCTGTTAAATTTTGGTACAAGTTTATTATACCATCAACAACTACAATATTGCAAGTTGAATTGTAAAAAATATTATAGGAGAGTTGTTCTAACTGTTAAAACAACTAAAAAAGGTAGTAGATTATACAATCCACTACCTTAGTAATTAAAGTTCATTGTCTGCAAACTCATCATATTTTTTAATTGTTATAGTTTGATTATACTCGTCGTATTCAACTACAACAGTCTTGTCGTCTTGAGTTAATCCCATATCACGAACCCACGTAATAGGTAGACTTATCCTTGTATATGTTGAACCTGCCCCACCTTTTGCAAATGATATATTTAATTTTCTTTTATTATCCATTTTAAAAACTCCTTTATTATTTATTTATTTTAATGAATATATATATAATTAATATTAAAAATATAATTTTTATTAATAACTTTGTAATATTTAGAAAAAGCTTTAATATTTTATTTTTCATTGTATAATTAGTCACAAAAATGATATAATTTAGTTACTAGAAGGTAGGTAGGAACTACCTTCTAGTAAAGTGTTAAAATAGTTTGTTTAATAAAGTTATTAATGCAACTATTTTAGCAATAAGCTTAATGATTGAATTAAGTGTTAGATTAAGCTTATCTATTATTTTGTTAAGTTCGTCAAGTGCCTTGACGAACTTTTCAAGTTTTTGTGACATCTCATCACCTCCTATAATTATATTATATATAGCATGATGCTATAAGTCAATAGAAAAATGGAAAATAAAGTTAATTTTTTATTTCTTCTTATTATATTTATAATTTCAATCATTGTAATATTATAAAAATTCTATTCATTAAAAAATATTGTTTATCATGGTTATTAAAAAGGCTTACCTATCCATAATTAAAAAATTTATAAAGTGAATGAAAAAAATAATTATAAAAAATAAAATATTCGATTATACAATGTAACAGTATTAGAATATGGCATAATTATATTGTTAACTGACGTATTGCTGACAAAATTATAAAAAATATTATTGGAATTATTGAAAATACTAGGTTTTATAAAAATAGACATAGAATAGTTTGTTTTATGCTATATATAATAGTGTTGCTTAAAAGTTTAGTGAAAAGTAATATTTTATTTAAAAAAATAATATTTATATGATTTTAATTAATAAAGTAAAGTAAAAATAGCATAGGGGTATTTTTAGGAAAGGCTTTGTGTTGTCAGTGAAAATTTTCGACTAGTTCTTTCATTTCCACATTTAAATATTTATATAAATTACAGACGACTTTACAGAAGAAATGACTCCATAGATTGCATGCAAAATTAAAACACATAAAATCTTTTTATTGAAACTTCTTATTCTAAAATTAAGTTTTAATATAGAAAATATAAAATAGAAATGTATGTATTGATTATTATAAAAACTACTAGAATAAATAAAAATAATATTATAAGTAATAACTTTAGATATACAGGATAATTTACTCTACTATATCAAAGTATTGTCTGTAAGAAAATGAATTTCAAAATAGTATTAAAAGTTTACTATTACATTGTAAATAATCATGAAAAATAGACTTAAATACTATGAAAAAAATAAACTATATTTAAACTAAAAACAAGTTAAATATAAACTAATAAAAGTTTATGTAAATGTAATAGTGTATATTTAAACTAAAAATGAATTAAAATAAGTTCTAATTTAAACTTAAAAACAAAAAATGTCAATTTATAGTTGAATTTTTGTTTATAATTAATTCAAATGTTAATTAATTATATGATATAATATAATTAGCAAATATTTACTTAGGAGGAATTAAAATGGAAGAAAATTACCAAGTTATAGGGTTAGATATAGGAAGAGGTTATGTAAAAGGATTTAGTAAGTATAATGGTATGGTTAAAGAATGTTTATTTAAATCTGTATTTGGCGATGGCAGAAATATAGATTTTGAAAAATATACAGACCCTATATATATAGATTTTGAAAGTGTTAGTTACTTTGTAGGATCTCTAGCAGAAAAAGAAAGTATAACTCCTATTAGAAATTCTGATGATTCAAAAACATCTTTTACAATGAGAATATTAGTTGCAGCCGCTCTTAATGAAATAGCTGTAGCCGATGAAGTAAAAATAATGATGGGTGTTCCATATAAATCATTTAGAAAAACTACATTAAAAGAAGTAATAGATACATATAAAGGTAAAACATTTAAAGTAAAAGATAAAATAAAAGGTGGACACAAAGAAATAAAAATATCTGATATATCAATTTTTAGAGAAGGAGATGCTGCACTATTTCATACATTAGAAGGAAAAGTAAATGAAGATAAAGCTGTTGGTATGGTTTCTATAGGTTTTAGAAGTACTGAAATGTCTTTCTTTGAAAAAGGTTTTGTATTTAACGATAAACTATCTGATACATTAGAAGCTGGAAATCAAGATGCATTAACAATGGTTCAGAAGCAACTAAAGGATAGAGGCATAATAAGAGAACTTAATGAAATAGATAGTTCTAATGATTATGATGAACTTAAAAAGGTTGCTTATATAATGGCTTCTGAAAGCACTGCTCAAAGAATTGCCTCTAAATGGAAGAACATTGATGAAATGGATGTATATGTATCTGGTGGTACTGCATTGCATATGAAATTTGATAATAGATTTAAAGTATCTGAAGATGCTCAAATGGCAACTTCTAAAGGCTTATTTGAAGTAGGTATCGAACAATTCTAGGAGTGATATAAATATGAAGAAATCATCTAGCTTTTATTTGGAAGAAGATATATTTGATGAAATAGAAAGATATCAGAATGATAGAAAAATAAGTAGTAGAAACACAGCTTTAGAAAGAATTATATTAGAATGGAAAAATTTATTAGAAGAAAATAAATTATTAAAACAATGTTTAGGCAATAGTACATTTAAAGATAATAAAGAAATTTCAATTACAGAAGAGAAAATTATAAAAAAAGAAAATCCAATTATTAAAAATATATTTAATAATATGCCAGATTAATGACAAATATCTGCTCTTTAATTTAAGGAGTAGATATTTAACAAGATACTTGAGAACGGAGAGTTTATATGTTATAATGAAAATATACTATAAACTAAAGATATTATTATTCATGAAGCTTTAATTTATAATAATTTTAACATAGTTTTATATAAACATTGTATTAGATTAATAAATAAAGAGGAAGGGTGTGATACTTATAAATAAAGGTAATGAATTTGTAAAAAGTGTAATTGTAACAGACAATAGAACTGGAGAAATAGTGGAACATCGAGGAATGAAAAGAGGCGAAATAGTCGAGATTAACAAAAGAAAAGTATGTTTTACACCAGAGCAAAAAGCTATTATGAATAATAAAAAAAAATTACCATCTCACAATTTTAAGCTAGGGGGCTTTGTATTCTGTGCTTATGTGAAAAATGAATTGTTATTTAATGAAATAAGTATAAGTAGAGCAAATATCAGTAGATTAATATATCTTACAACATATTTAAATTACAATACAGGAGAAGAAAACTTATTAGTGAAATATTCTAAATATAAAGAAATAGTCCCTATAGATAGAAAGAATATGAGAGAAATATTAAATCTTAAAGACAGAGCATTTAGAGAGTTTCTAACAGATGTAAAGAAAAACAATTTATTATATGAAAGTAATGGAAAATTTTATATAAGCACAGAGTATTTTACAAAAGGCATTTCTAAATTTAAAGATAAAGACTATACAAGAATATATATAAACACAAGTAGGTTCCTCTATGAACACAGCACTCCAAGACAACATAAACAATTAAGCTATATATATCAACTCATACCATATATACATTTCGAAAGTAATATATTATGTTTAAATCCAAATGAATTAGATATATCAAAATTAGAAAAAATGAGTTTACACACAATTTGTGAATTATTAAATGTTAGTACAATAAAACAAGACATGAATAGATTTAAAAAAGAATTGCTAAAATTTTATATAAAGTTAGATGAAAATAGGTTTTATGTTTTTAAATATGTAATAGTAGAAGGAACTTATAAAAGTATGGATTACTTTATTATAAATCCTTATGTTGTTTGGAGAGGTAATAATTTAAACATTGCTAAAAGAACAATTAATTTATGCTTTTTCTAAATAAGTTTCTAAGATATAAGAGGTAATAAACCTTAAAAAATTGAAAAAGTTCAGTAAAAACAGCTGAAAAATAAAATTTATAGGTGGCATAGAAATGTGACTAAAATACAAAAAACTGGCATAAAAATGTTACTTATAGATAATAGCATTTAATATTGTTAGCAAGATAAAGGTGAAATATGAAAAAAGAAGAATTAAAGGTAATATACTTAGAAGATTTATGCGAGTTAGAAAAAACAAGTATACATAGAAATACATATCAGATTTTTGATGAAGAATATGAAGGTGAAATAGATAGATACTATGAATTAAGCCAAAGATCTTCATATGAAATAATTAATAGAAAACACAAAGAAGATTTCAAAGATGAGTTATGGGATTATGATGATACAAATTATAATGACAGATTACAAGGAAGGGAGATATAATCTTTTTAATGTACAATAATAACAATTTTTATGAAAATATAAATGGTAGATATGTTCAAGATTACATAAAGAATTTGGATTATAGTATAGGTGATTGTGAAGATAGAATTACGTATGTAGAAGAAATATTAGAAATTAAACATACTTGGTTTGAAGAAGTAAGTAGAAATTATACAGATAAATACTATAATTCTGTTTCAAAAAGAAACGAAGAGGTTATTACAAAAGTAAAGTATCAAGAGAAAAAACAGTTTAATAATGAATTTTGGGAAGAAATATTTGAACAAACTTCAGATAGCCCTTTAAATAAAGATGGTATATATTATGTAGACAAAAATGGTGAAGAAGTAGCAATGGAGTATAAGAGATTTATTAAGTGGTGTAAATTAAAAGATATAAGTCCAACTGAATATGTAGGTGCAGTTAATCCATTTAGTAGTAGTGAAGGAACATGGGATTATAACAATAATGATACTTCTAAAGTTAAATTAATATTAAATAAAAATGATAGCACATATTCAACATCAAATATAGCTAAAAGCTTAGAAATATTAGCTAGTTACATATTAGCAGTAGATGATAAAAGTAAAGAAACTAAAATAAAAATGTACAATTCAAAAGAACTTTTCAAAAGAGCATGTCAAGAAGAGGCTCTTCTAAATAAAATAGCTACATTCAATGGTGAAAATACATATTCAAAAGCTTCAAATAAAGATGAACTCAAAGAAGATAATTCATTTGCAATTTTCCAGATACCCAAAAACTATAAAAAAATAAAAGATATTAAAATAAAATCTAAAGATATTAAAAAATATCCTATGTTAAAAATGTATTCAGATACTTATGAATGGTATAAAAGCAAATATAAGGAACTAGGAGATAGAGAATTAAATAAGGAAGACTTGAAGATAAAAAGGGTAGTTAGAAAGAATTTGAAATTATTAAAAAATGACATGATTGATGCTAAAAATTCAATAGAAAGACCTATTGTTTGGAAGGCACCATTAAAAGACTCTGGTAACCCTGATTGGAATTATTTAAATATGTTTGATAAAACCCATGTCAAAGAACTTTTAAGAGTTCAGAAAGGAAATGATTTACAGGATGATTTATCATGTATTGTTATGGATTTAAATAACATTATTTCCAAGATTGAATTTACTAAAATACAAATAGATATATTAAGCATGTATAGGAGAGATAAATCTTTGGAGTATATTTCTGATATTATGAATATAACTTCTCCAGCAGTAAGCAAACAAATTGATAAAATAGTAAATAAAATAATTAGTACTTATGAAAAAGAGTATGAAGAAAATTACTATTATATGTCTGTTTGCAAAGGAAAGTACAAGAAGTGTAGTAGATGTGGGGAAATCAAATTATTATCTAAATTCGATAAGAATGGGAAAAAAGGATATAGGTCAAACTGTAAGAATTGCAACTAGTTGGTGGGGAAAAGTGGTTAAGAAAATGCTTGTTTAAAACATATTAATAGTGTAAGGGGATAAAAATAAGACCTCTTATTATCAAATGAAAATTACATGAAAAAGGGAGATTGGAAATATGAAGACTAAAGAATTTATAAAAATAATAGCAGAAGGGCTAGAGATATCACAGATAAAAGCAAGAGAAATACTTGATGTGATAGAAGAAAAAAGAAATGAAGTATTAAAAAGCGGTGATGAGTTGACTCTTATGGGAGTAAAATATTTAACTAAGGTACAAAAAGGTAGAGAGGGTGAAATAACCCTTGAAAATGGAACTAAAAAGCTTTGGAAATCAGAAGATAAGATAATACCTAAATTAAAAGCAGTTAAATCCTTAAAAGATGCAGTAAAATAATGTATAGTACTATATACTTAATATAATAGGAGTTAGAGGCTTATCTAGCTCCTTAATTTAAATAATTTTTATAATTGATTTAAACCCTGGGAAATAAATAATTCCCAGTAGACTTTATAATAAAAACATATAAAAAATAAATTTAAGGAAGATATTTATGAAAAATAATAAAGGAACTGTTTTAGAAAAATGTGAAATAGTAAAAGAAGAAGATGGAACAATAAAGATTGTAGAACATTTAAAAGACGGAGATCATGAA
Organism: Clostridioides sp. ES-S-0190-01; assembly: GCF_020658275.1. Classification (NCBI taxonomy): domain Bacteria; kingdom Bacillati; phylum Bacillota; class Clostridia; order Peptostreptococcales; family Peptostreptococcaceae; genus Clostridioides; species Clostridioides sp. ES-S-0190-01. The sequence continues at coordinate 81,618 of NZ_JACVWA010000024.1, forward strand.
GTATTACTTAGTGATATTTTAGATAAATATGCTGGTGATACAGATTTAAATATAACAATTAGATTAAGTGAAACAATAGTCTAAGATTAGTATCTTAGACTATTTATTTTTTTACTAATATATTGATAATGATATTTATTTAATAAAATAGGGAGATATTAAATATGGAAGATATATTAAAGAGAAAAGAAAAAGAGACATTAGAAGATTATAGATTCAGAATTAGACTAGCAAAAGTTAATAAAGAAGTAGATTTAGATTGGGGTGAAATAGTTGAACTATTGGGTTTAGAATGTTCACCAGATCATTGTAGAAAAATCTCATATGGTTTAAAAGAGGCGCATGATTATATTAATTCAAACATTCCAAAATATTTTAATGAAGAAAAGTTAAATGATATAGAAGAAAAGATATTAGAATTAAAAAAGATTAGAGTACAAATATCTGATGAAAGAGCTTTAGTTAATAGAAAAATAAGGGAATATTCAAGGCTAGATAGTATAATTAATTTATTTAATAAAAAAATAAATGAGAAATCACATTATAAGCCACTTTTAGAAACTTATAATTACAAAAGATATGAGCCTTTAAATCAAGAAGCTATTATTCTTATTTCTGATATTCATTATGGATTGGAAGTAATTAATTCATTTAATAGATATAATACTAAAATATTTAAAGTACGAATAAATTATTTGAAAAGTAGGATTGTAGAATATTGTGAACTTCATAAAATTAAGAGATTGCATATAATGCTACTTGGAGACTTAATTTCTGGTCATATACATAATTCTATAAGATTAGAAAATAGAGAGAATATAGTTGAACAAATTATAGAAGTATCTGAAATACTCAGTGACTTTATATATGAGCTATCTCAGAGAATTGATGAAGTTGTAGTTTATTCAGTAGGAGGAAATCATGATAGAGTTCTTCCAAAGAAAGATGAAAATTTAGATAAAGATAATTTTACACTATTAATAGATGAATACATAAAATTAAGAATTAATAATATAAATAATGTTATATTTCAAAACAATGTACAAGACAATGATATAATAATAGCCAAAATATGTGGAAATACATGTCTAGGAGTCCATGGAGATAAAGATAAAATATCAACTGCAATTCCTAAGCTTACATCTCTAATAAAAGTCATTCCTGATTATATCTTCATGGCTCATCTACATAATTGTAAAGAAGATAGTTTTGGAGAAAGTGAAATATGTGTAAATGGAAGTTTCTGCGGAACAGATACATACGCTAAAAATCTAAGATTAAGTTCATATGCAATGCAAAAATTTATGATATTTAATGAAAATGGAAGATTGTGTACTTATAATATAAATTTAAGTAAACTATAAACTATTTATTAAGAGCTGAGTTAAGTTTATAGTTGTAGACTTATCTCAGCTCTTAATTGAACTGAATCTCCCTATTAACCACTAGGGAGTTAATTCTCTAGTGGTTTTTTTTATGGTGGTGATAATAATATATGGCAGTAAATAAGAAAAAATGTTCTTGCTGTAAACAAGAAAAATATGAAGAAAGATATTTCTGGAAAAGTTATAGTTATATATATTTAGATAGTGGAAGATTACCTGTGTGCAAAGAATGTTTTAAAAACATCTTTGATAGACTAGAAAATAAATATAATAGCAATATAAAAGCATTAAAACATACATGTCTTAATTTTGATATTTATTTTGATGATAAGTTAGCAAGTGAATTGAGAAATAAAAAAATTGAAGATTTTATTGATGAATATATGAAGATTATTAATCGAAATTCAAGATATCGAGGAAAGACATCAATTGATAATTCTATAGAAGATAAGATTAATTGTGCTTTTGAAGCAAATGAAGTAAAAATAAACAATGATATGGTTGAAAGATGGGGAGCTGGGCTAAGAGAAGAAGATTATATGTTCTTAGAAAATAAGTTTAATGAGTTTTCTACTGCATATCAATGTAAAAGACCTGCTGAAAAGATGCTATTAGAACAAATATCTAAATGTTTATTAAGAAGTGATGAGGCACTAAGAAATGGTGATGCTACAGGATTTGAGAAAATGAATACCTTAATATCAAAACTTATGAATGATGCAAATATAAAGCCTATTCAAGAAGCAAGTTTAGCGGAAAATGAAACTATTACATGGGGTACATGGATTGATAAGATAGAGAATTATAGACCTATAGGAGAGCCTTCAGAGCAATTTAAAGATGTAGATAAAATAAAAACATATATTAATAAGTGGTTTATAGGGCAAATGAGAAAAGTATTTGACTTAGCCAGTGAGGACAATCCAAATGACAACTAAAACTAGAAAGTTAGATAATCATGAGATTAATTCAGATAAAACTAAAGCTTTTGAAGAAGGTATAATTGAATGGACTAAGTTCTATAGAGAAAATCCTCATAGATTTTGTATAGATTATTTTGGACTCAATTTGTATTTAGTTCAAAGCATTTTAATATATATGTTTGACAAAGTTAACTATGCAATGCTTATATGTGCTAGAGGATTTGCAAAGAGTTGGATTGCTGCCGTATATGCATGTTGTAGGGCTGTTTTATACCCAAATTCTAAAATTGGTATAGCTGCATTTACTAAATCGCAGGCAGAACTTATTATAAGAGAAAAGATAGAAAAAGAATTAGTAAAACAATCTCCTATGTTAGCTAGAGAGATTAAAAAGATAGAATATAATAATAAATTTTCTAAAGTAACATTTCACAATGGAAGTACTATAGAAGCTATAGTCTCAAATGAGCAATCAAGAGGTTTCCGTTTCAATATTCTTATTGTAGATGAGTTTAGATTGGTAAAAAAAGAGATACAAGATAGAATTCTTAAACCATTTCTAAATGTAAGTAGAAATTTGAAGTTTAAAAAAGATGGAAAATATGAAGATTATCCTCCAGAACCTAATAAAGAATTGTACTTAAGTAGTGCATGGTTTAGGATGCATGAAGCATATGATAAATTTAAATTGTATGTGAAAGATATGATAGATGGTAGAGATAAATTTGTACTTAATTGTAATTATAAACTTTCTCTTCATCATGGGATACTTGATTAAAAAATAGCTACGCACACTTGTGACTTTAGTCGTGAGTTAGTAGCTAAAATAGTCAGCATATAGGGAAACTTATATGTAGAGATAGGATATAACCTATCCAATACTACCTGAATTGCTGGAAATCCCTAAAGCTAACCAAACTAAAACACAAGGATGAAATAAACCTAAGTGTGAAAGTTACGAAAGTAGAAAAAATTGGTTAGATAGTATAAGGTTAAACCCTAAGTACTTTAAAATGGGCAATCAGCAGGTAAGCTCCGAATAGGAGAAACTTCAACGACTATTCCTCTTGAGGGAAGTACACTACAAGCTATTGGTAGTGGAAGTGGGTAGACCTTAACGGATAACGCCGAAGGATAAGATATAGTCTGTGCTTACATGAAAGTGTAAGAAGTTCATAAGAGAACTGCATAGGTAGTAGCGAACTTATGCGAACGACAACCTCAAAAATGATAAAAGTTAGGACTTACGGTTCTTACATATGTTATTTAAAAATAAATATAAAAACCTTCAAAATACTTGTTTAAAAAAATTTACCTTGTTAATATTAGGATGGGTGAGTAAAATTTGAAGTAGCTCAGATATGTATAAATACCATATAGTATGGTGTGTAAAATATGGATATCGAGTATTAACATAATCATAAAAAACAAGTAAAGTGAGGTGATAGTAGTGGAAAAAGCATATAAGTTTAGAATGTATCCAAATAAAAAACAGCAAGAGTTAATTAACAAAACTTTTGGATGTTGTAGATTTGTATATAATAAATATCTTGCTAAAAAAATAGAAGTTTATGAAAATGATAAAGAAACTTTTACTTATAAACAGTGCAGTTCTGATTTGACCAATTTAAAAAGAGAGTTAGAGTGGCTTAAAGAACCTGACAAATTTTCACTACAAAACACCTTAAAAGATTTAGAAAACGCATATAAAAAATTCTTTAAAGAAAATACAGGATTTCCTAAATTTAAATCAAAGAAAACTAATAGGTTTTCATATAGAACTAACTTTACAAATGGAAATATTATGCACCTTGGTCAATATATAAAATTACCTAAACTTGGTATGGTTAAAGTAAGGGATAAACAAGTACCTCAAGGGAGAATACTTAATGCTACTATATCCAAAGAACCAAGTGGTAAATATTATGTATCATTATGCTGTACTGATATAGATATTAAAGCATTTGAAAATACTAATAGTCAGATAGGTTTAGATTTAGGAATTAAAGAATTTTGTATCTCAAGTTGTGGACAATTTATAGAAAATCCTAAATATCTTCAGAAGTCATTAAACAAACTTGCTAAATTACAAAGAGAATTATCGAGAAAAACAATTGGTAGTTTAAATAGAAATAAGGCAAGATTAAAAGTCGCAAGACTTCAAGAACATATAGCTAATCAAAGGAAGGATTTTCTACAAAAACTATCTACTAAATTAATAAGAGAGAATGATATTATTTGCATAGAGGATTTACAAGTAAAGAATATGACTAGAAATAGTAAACTATCTCTTTCTATTTCTGATGTGTCATGGTCAGAATTTGTTCGTCAATTAGAATACAAGGCTAATTGGTATGGTAGACAAATTGTAAAGGTAGGTAAATTCTTTGCAAGTTCACAAATATGCAATAAATGTGGGTACAAAAAAGAGGAAATGAAGAATTTAAATATAAGAGAATGGATTTGTCCTTGTTGTAATGTAACTCACGATAGAGATATAAATGCAAGTATAAATATACTAAAAGAAGGATTAAGACTAATAACAGTTTAAAATAGATAACGTATGTAAGAACCGTAGGAACTACGGGGATAGCCTGTGGAGAATTGGTAAGACATATTTTAGTATGCGAAATTCTATGAAGCAGGAACTCTGTGACTTTAGTCATGGGAGGTTCAGAAGGAAAGAGCAGATGAAATGAAAAGAGAAATGGATGCTGTTTCTTGGATTATGGAGATGGAATCACTTTTCTTTGGAGAAAATGAAGATGCAATATTTAAATCATCTTATGTAAATCCATGTAGGACATTAAAAAATCCATTTTATCCTCCAACAGATTTGGAAGTGTTATCTGCTAAAAACGGAAAAATAAAGTGTAATCTACAAAAAAGAAAAGGTGAACTAAGGATAATTTCTGCTGACATTGCTATCGCAGAAGGAGACAATAATGATAACTCAGTATATACATGCTGGAGATTATTGCCCGAGAAAGATTATTATGAAAGAATGGTTGTTCATATAGAATCTCATAATGGTATGAAGCCAGATAAACAAGCAATAAGATTAAAGCAATTGTTCTTTGATTTTGAAGCAGATTTCTTAGTTATAGACACTCAAGGAGTAGGGCAAAGTGTTTTATCTGATTTACTTAGAGTTAATTATGATGATGCTAGAAATAAAGAATATAATGCATTTTCTCACACTAATACAAATCATTTACATAATAATTTTACTACAAAAGAAAATTATCCAGTTATATTTGAGATTAAGGCATATGGACAAATAAATCATGATTGTATAATTGGTTTACTGGATGTATTTCTAAAAAATAGAATAAAATTACCTATAAATGATGTAGAAGCAAATGATATGTTAAGTAGTACATCTGGGTATGCAAAGAAAAATTATACAGACCAAGCAAGAATGATATTACCATATAAACAAACTACACTACTTGTAAACGAATTAATTAACTTAGAAACTGTTAAAAATGATGGTCAAAAGTGGCTTAAAGTTAAAGAAAAAGGGAAAGCACGAAAAGACAGATATTCTTCTTTAGCATATGGGAATTATCTAGCAAATTTACTGGATATAGAATTAAAAAAGAGAAATAGTAAAGAAAATGGACAAATAATTTCATTCTGGTCAGGAGGTGGAAACCATAATAGAACTCAAAGGAGATAAAAAAGATTATACTTTAGACCAAATAAAATACTTAAATGAGCAACTAAGGCAAAGAAATTATGCAATGATAGAAAATACTATAAATCTGTCAAATGAAATGTACAAGATAAGAAATATAAGTAGAGACCAAGTAAGAAAAGCTATGATAGACCCTTACAAAAACGTAGAATTACTACAAAAGGTAAGTCTTTTACTTAAAGAAACATCTGGTACATATAAAAGAATTCTAAATATGATTTCAACCATGAATACATTTGACCATTATATAATACCAGCAAATATTTCTAAATTCAAAGATAAAGATGATTATATCAACTCTTTTTTTAAGTCAGCTACATTTCTAAAAAAATATCAACTTAAACATATTTGTCCTTGGATAACTGAAAAAGTATTAGAGCAAGGGGAAATATACTTATATAAAATTGAAGATTCAAAATGTATAATGATGCAACAAATACCAGCTTCTTATTGCACAATAACATCCAAAGTAAATGGGGTATTAAGGTATGGTATTGATTTACGAAAAATAAATAGAAAGACTTTATCAGCATTTCCAGTAGAAGTTCAAGACGCATATAAAAAATTAAATGATGGAAGATTAAAAAAAGAAGACTTAATAGAAAATAAGTATTATGAATTAAGTGATAATGCTGTAGCATTCAACATAGATATTGATTCCACAAAAGGAATACCATTTTTTAGCTTTTTATTTGATGATATTTTAGAGCTTGAAGATATGAAAGATTTAAAGGGTTCTAATGCAATTATTGAAAGTATTAAGCTAATACATGGAAAAGTACCTTATGGTAAAAATGATGAACCATTAGTTGCATTTGATTTATTAAGTGCATACTACCATGATATAAAATCCAATTTACCAGCAGGGACATCTGTAGCAGTAACTCCACTAGATATGGAGGGGATTAATCTAAGTGATGGAAAATCAAAGATTAATGATTATGTTAAAGAAGCAAAAGAATTTATATTTGATAATGCTGGAATTAACACAGCACTTTTTAATTCAGATAAAATAAATACAGAATCTATTGCAGATGGTGTTATAGCAGATAGTTTAATACCAATGAGAATTCAAAATGAAATAGAGACATGGATAAATTATGAATTAAATAAAAAGAATTCATCTAAAGCATTTCAACTTTACTTTGTTGGTACAACTCATTTTAACCAATCTAAGATATCACAACAACTTAGAGAAAATATAAATAGTGTAGGAGATAGCAGGCTAGTATATTTAGCTAGTACTGGAAAAGAGCCAATTGAAATTGCTAATTTATATAAAGCAGAACAACTAATGGAAATAGATGATTTGTTGCCAGTTAAACAAGCTTCATATACATTTTCAAATAATGATGCTGGAAGACCTACTAATGAAGACAAAGGTGATGGTGGTACAAATGGAAATAAAACAGATAGAAAAGATGAAAACAAATAATAAAAGATTTATTATTGCATTTACGAGTGATAAAAAAGACGAATTAATGAAAAAAGGATTTACTTTTATTAATGAAAATAAATGTGGTGAAGAATCATTTTATTTATTTGAAAATAAGCCTGATGAGATACTTAATTTTAATAAGGAAGATTTTAAAGATATAAGTTTTAGCGATGTAATGTTTATTTAAGGAGGTGAGACGTTGAAAGTAGTTAGTATTCCATGTGAATTTGAGACATTTTCTAATGAAGAAGATAATAGAAAATTAAATGTAAAACTAAAAATTTTACATGAAGGTAAAAATTTAAATAAAACTAAGTTTGATTTGTCAACTATAAATGAAGCAGAATCAACTTTATCAGATATACCAATACTTGGATACATAAAATATGATGAAGAAGAAAATGCAGTAGATTTTGATGAGCATAATATGATAACTAAAATTGTAAAAGATGAGGATGGCTACTCTATAGAGTATAAATTTTTAGAAAGACCGCTTGGTGTGATTCCAAATAATACTGAAATAACTTATACAGAAGAAGATGGAAAGACATATCTAAACTGTACAGGGCTTATATGGAAACATTATTCTAACTCAGCATATCAATTATTGACAGAGTCAAAGTCAAAAAGTGTAAGTATGGAAATAGCAGTTGAAGATGGAGAAGTTGATAAAGCTGATGGATATTATAATATTAAAAGATTTAGTTTTTTAGGAATTACTATTTTAGGAGATGATGTTGCACCTGGAATTGAGGGAGCATCTATAAATACATATAGTAATTTTTCAAAATATAAAAAAGCAATTTATGATATTTGTAAAGAAATGTATTCATTTAAAGGGAAGGAGGAAAATGTGTTGGATAAAAAGAAAAATGATTTATTATCAATAGAAGATATAGATATTTCTATTAATAGTCAATTAAAAAATAAGATGGTTGAGGTTGAAGACCCTTATTGGGGAGGTAGATACACAGCAAGAGAATATTATTTAAGAACTATTCTGCCTGAAGAAAAAATAGCTATATTAGAAGATAATATAAATTATTGTAATTATTATGGTGTACCATATTCTATAGATGGAGATGATGTTGTTTTAGATTATGAAAACAGAAAATCATATATAGAAGAATGGAGAGAGAAAAAAGAAGAAGAAGTTATAGAAACTTTTTCTAAAGAGGATACTTTAAAAGAATTAGTACTTGAAAAGTTTAGTGAAAAAGAAACTGAGATAAAAAATCTAACTGAAGAGTTGGGAGTTTTAAGAAAATTCAAGGCCGATAAAGAAATGGAAGAATATAAAGTAGAAGTTTCTAGTATTATCTCAGAGTTTAATTCTTTAACAGAAGATGAAGTTAAGACTTTTAAAGAATCCACTATAAACAAAGAGTTATCTTTAGAGGATTTAAGGAAAGAGTTAAGTTTACTTGATTATACTAAGTTAAAAGAAAACACAAAGAAATTTAATTTTGATAAGGGACTTATAGTGGAAGAAGCAAAGATAAATTATTCATCTACATTAGAAGATGAAAATAAAAATACAAAATCATATGAACAAATATTGAAAAAACACTCAAATAAGTAGTGTTTATTTTTATGAAAAAATAAAAAAGGAGATATAAAAATGGCAGATAAAGCGATATTAAATTGTGATATAGACAAGTACCCAGATGTTGTAACAGCAAAAAATGGAAGTGATGTACTAGAAAATGGTGCAATAGTAGCGTTAGGTGGCTTAGTAGATTCAGAGCTAGGAAACGATTGTTATAAAATAGAAAAGTTATCAGAGGGATGCAGATTTGGAATTTTAGACAGTGTTGCACTTCAATATGATGAAAGATTAGATGAAAGAGATTATGAATTAAAAGCAAATGAAATAGATAGAGTCAGATTACCTCATAAGGGATTATGTATGACTTTAGCTAAAAAACATTTTGATGGTGTTGTAGCTGTTGGGGATGAATTAGAACTTAAAGCAGATACATATAAGTTGACAAAGAAAACTACTGGAATAGTAGTTGCAAAGGTTGAAGAATTATATACTTTTAATGGACAAGATTCAGTATATGTATCTTTTATATAGAAAATAAAATCATAATAAATAATTAATGGAAGGTGGAAAAAATATGGCTATAGATATAATAGCATTAAAAGATTTATCAAGTGATATATTAAATGGAAAAGTAAAAAATTATGCTCAATGTGAAGATGCATTAAGAAAAGAAATAATAGATATATGTGGAGGGAAATGGGGACAATATACGTTCTTTGAAAATAAATATAAGATATTTCAAATATTATCTGAAACAATAACTGATAAAGTAAATAGATTAACTGAAGAAGCATTTTCAGATTTTTGTGATGTGGAAAACTTTGATTTAGGCAATAAAAAAGAATTTACAGTTAAAAATACTGATTTATTAAGAATTGCAAATATAGCTGAAGGTAAAAATAGTACAAGAAGACAAAGACTATTAGGTAAAAAAGTTCCTACATCTGCATTTAAATTAGCAATAGCTATATATGAAGAGTTTGATAGATTTATAGCTGGAAGAATAGATTGGTCTGAAATGGTAGATAGAGTATCTTCTACATTCCAACATCATATAGCAGAGGCAATAGCATCTACTATGGAAGGGGCTTACGCATCTGTGCATACTAATTTAAAAACTAGTGCTGCTTATTCAGATAAGGACTTAAAGAAAATAGTTAATAAAGTAAAAGGTGCTACTGGACAATCTGTTGCTATATATGGAACTCCAGAAGCAGTAGGAAATATAGAAGGTGTTGGAGCTGACTTAGATAAAGATGACAAAAGAAATTTTGGTTATGTTAAAAACTTTAGTGGAACACCTGTAATAGAATTACCTAACTATTATGATGCTGAAAGAGATAAATGGGCATTAAGTAATAGTATTTTATATGTTATACCAAACGATGAGAAGATAATCAAATTAGGATTTGAAGGCGACACAATGATAATAGAAAATACTGATGGAATAGCTAGAGATGACCAACAAATAGAGATGTTCATGTCAAGAAAAATGCATTTAGGTGTTGTTGTTGCTTCTAAATTTGGAATGTATAAAATACAATAATATTATTTAGAAGGGAGATTTTTTAATGGCTGCTAAGACAAAAAAAGATGTTTCAGAGGAAGTTGAACAAATAAAAACTTCTAAAAAAACATATAAAGAATTAAGAAATGAACTGAGGAAACTCAAAGATGAAATAGAAGTAGAGATAATGAACTTAGATACTGGAACAGTTTTATATAGAGATAGAGATGAAAGATTAGTCTTTGAAATGAATAAAGTGGGAGAAAAGACATTTATTATACTATCTGACTTATATGAAATATCAAACAAACATAGAGGTTATTTTGAAAACTATCTTATAACTATAGTGGATGTTGATAGTGATTATTATACTGTTGAGGATATATTAGAGTATTTAAGTTTAAAAGATGTTTATGAAGGTCTAGGTGGGTATGATTTAGATTACATAAATTATATATTATTAAAATTAGATAATGATAGATTTATGAATATAGTTGAAAAAGCTAACTATGGTTTAATAGAGTGTTTAGGCTCAAGAGTAATCGAATTATATAAAAAGGGTAAGTTTGATTCTCATTATAAGGAACGTTTAATAGCTACTAGACTAGGCTTACAAAGCTTATTTGAGGATTAGGGTGGTGTTATACATCATCTATTTTATAAAAGAGTGGTGATGATATGGCTACGCCAGTAAAAGAGATATATAAGCAATTTCTTTCTCTAATAAATGATGAAGAGATGCTATTACTTGAAGAGGAAATAATTGAGGATATGATGTATTCATATCTTCAAAAGGCTACATTTGATTTTTATGAATGTAGAAAAGATTTGTCTATAATAGGACAAGAAGAGTCTTGTATTACAATTCCAATTGACCAATTGGAATTTATTATTGAATATAATAATAAATTTGCAGAAATAAAACTAATAGGAAAATATACAGATAAAGAGTATGAAATCAATAAAGATTATATTGTAGAGTTTAGAGAAGAAGACTGTATAATAACCTTTGAAACAGAAACAGAAGAAGAAATCTTATTTAAGAGTAAATATCTAGGAGAAATAATTTCAGACCTTAATTTAGATGAAATAATTATATTAGCTTATGGAATGATGATTTGGTGGCTTCAACCTAAGATTCTTAGAGAAGAAAATTTAAAACAGATGTTAACTGACTCAGATTATAATACTAAGTCTGGTGCTAATATGTTAGCAAAGCTTTGTTTGTTAGAAGTTCAAATTAGAGAGCAACTTGCCAAATACAAGACAAGATATGTATATAAAGGTTTTAAAGGTTGGGATAAAATTGAATAGTTATATTAGTAATTATAAAAAAAGAATTGGACTAGGATGCTCAACTCCTAAAGAAAAAAGAATATTACAACTGAGATTAAGTTTTAAGAAATATTTAAAAGAAACACCAACCTGTATTGAAGTACCTATAACTGATATAGATGAAGTTTGTATAACAGAAGATACTAAAAGAGCTATAGTTGCAATTAATGATATAACTAATAATGATAAAAGGTCACTAGATGAAAAAAATCTATTAGTTGAATCGGATTTAAATGTAGATGTAGGTTGTTATCTTTTTTATGATAATTGTTACTGGCTGACTATATTTAAAGAACATAAAGAAATGGATACATATAAGCATTTTATAATAAAAAGATGTAATCAATTCTTTAATTATAAGTATAAAGGTCAAACATATAAAATTCCTCTCTCAGTAGAAAACTTAACTTTATATTCTGATGGTATGGCAGATAATAAATATACATCTGTAGCAGATACAAAAAGACAACTTTATTTTGGAAGTAATCATATAACTAAAACTATAGATATTGACACTAGAATAATGTTAACTGGTAAAACTGTATTTAGAGTTACATCGGTAAATGACTTTGAGTATAATGGCAGAGAAACAGGCTCAGATGGACTTATTAAAGCTATATGTTTACAAGATGCTTTAATTTCAAAAGATGATACAATAAATAATATTGCTTATAATGAGTTATCTGAAAATGATAATGTAATTATCCCATTTAGTAAGATTATGGGTGAAGAATTTATTAATCTAGGCGAAGAAAATGAATACACTATAGACCATGCTCAAGGTGTTGAGTGGCTCTTAGAGAAGCAGTATAACTATTGTAACATAATTAATCAAGATGAGAAATTGTGCGTCTTACAATCTAACACACTAGCTAAATATTCTGGCTTAGAAGTACTGCTATTAGCTAAAGATAAAGATACAAATGAAATAATAGATACTAAAAAGATAATGCTAAGGGGGTAGATATTATTAGTTTATATGGATTTCCCTAACAAGTTAATTTCAAATATTGGAACAACTCTAATGTCAAATCAAGACTTCGCTAAATTTATGATTTATAATGATGAATGCCAAGAAGATATTCTATCCATGCCTGATATAAAAAACCCAGTTAAAGAGCTTAGAAACAAGAAGGTATTTCTAAATAGAAGAGTGGAAAAAGTATTAAAAGAAGCAGATATATCAGTTTTCATAATTATGTCAGAGTATAGACCATGTTCTGAGGGAAGTAGGACAGTTAAAAAAACAAAGATAGAAATTGGTGTTGTCTGTCATGATGAATGCCAAGATACGGCAAATGGCCTAAGAGAAGTTGCGTTGATGTGTTGCATAGTCGATATAATAACTCAAAATGAGGAAATAGCTGGTATAGGTAAGATTAAGTTAGAAAATGTATATCAAATGTATAATTTAAGTACTGATTATAATGGATTTGTAATAACTGTATCTGCTGAAAGTTTTGGTGATATGTAATGTTAGAAAATTACTATATTACAGGACTTCCAATTAAACTAGGTGAAACACTAGGAACTATATATCAACCTACTATTGAAGAGCTTATTAATTCAGATATGGCTAATTTAGAGCTGGTCAACCCGTTTCTAATACTTGAGAAGAGTTATTCTCAGCTATGTAACGAGGAATCATTTGAACTAAAATGTAAATATGACACTATACCCATCTTAGATTTAATGATATTAACATCAAGGAAAAACTCTTCTGAGAAAGTTGAATTACTTAGTGATAAAATAAAAAAATCTTTATCTATATTATATAAAACTGATATTAAAAATATTGAGTATATGAATAATATTAAAATTGGTATTTTAATCAAATCAGAAGATAAAAAGAAAAATGCTTTTATAAGTAGAGAAGATTTTGGACTAGTATCAGATTTAATTTTAGAGATGTTTTGTATTGATAAAAAAAATCTTGAAAATGATGAGGATAAATGGATCGAAAATACTGGTTCTGAGAGAGAAAGAAAGTTAATTGAACACTTCAAAGAAAAGGAAAGAAAAAAAAGAGAAAAGGAAGCATATCATCTATGTGATTATATAAATGTAGTTCAAAACATAGATGGATATGTACCAATAGATGTTATTCTAAAAATGACTTATTGGCAATTGATTAACGTCTACAAGACCAAGATACAATTTAAAAATTATGATGAAAGTTTGGGATTTGCAAGGTCATTTAAATACCAAGTTGAGGCAGATAAGATTAAGCATTGGTCTAAAGAAATAAAAATACAAACTAGCACTGTTAAATAGCAGTGTTATTTTTATGTAAAAATGAGAGGATGATTAAATAATGAGATTTGCGATAAAAGATGCAAGTAATATAATAGTAAAAAATAGAGTAAGTGGGAAACCTTTATTTTATACAGAGGATTTAAATACTTTTAATTACAAGATAGATTCAGAAAGTGTATATGCAAAAGCTAAGGGAGCTAATAGTATAGCTTTTGATGGAGCATTAACAATTACTTTGACAATGGAACAACAGGTTTTACAAATGAATCAATTAGCGATGTTATTAGCTTCTGATGTAGTTGAAGAAACTGCTAAAGTAGGTAAAAGAAAACTGTTAGTTTCTGATGATGCAAAAAAAGTAACATTAGAAAATTTAAGACCTGTTGCAAATAGTATATCTGTATATAGTGTTGAAAAAGATGGTATATCTTTAGTAAAAGAGTTAAAATTTACTTCTTCAATATCTGGTTCAAATACTGAAATAACAATAACTGATACTGAATTTACAGAGGGAGATAGAGTAACAGTATTTTATCTGGAAGAAAAACCAAAAGCAAAAGTTATAAAAATAAAGGATGGTTCTACCGCACCTAATTACACAATAGAAGGTGATGTTTTAGTTAAAACGACAGATGGAGATTATATGGTATTATATATGACTATTCCAAATGCTAAAGCACAAAGAAGTATAGAACTTAATCTTGAGGCAGAAAATCCATCATCTTTTAATTTAACTGTAGATGTGTTAAAAGATGAGAATGGAGAATATTCTACATTTGCATTTGTTGGTAGCGAAAATGTTACTCCTACAGTAATGGCTTCCAAACTTGGAGCAACATTAGTTGAAGAACCAAAGAAAAAATAATTATAGACCCTACTCTTTAATCGAGTAGGGATTATTTTTTTATTTTTAAAATTTAAGAAAATATATTTAAAGATAAAAAAATAATTAATGTTGTATAAATATTATATTATAATTATCTAGAGGAGTTTAAGATGATAAAATTAATAGATAATGCAAAAGAGATTAGAAATGTACGATTAAAAAAGCATATGAAAAAACAAGAAGTCAACAAATTAATTGGAAGATATCTAAAATTGATGCAAGATATTTATTTAGGTAATGATTATTATCATAATTGGAAATGCCAATGTGGAAATATACTTAATAAGAAGAAATGGAATCATATAAGATATTATAGCTATATAGGATGTGAAAAATGTAAGTATGAAAAAATTAAAGAAAGACATAAAAGAGAGATAGAAAGAAATGGAAAATATGAATACATAAACAGTTATTTTAAAGGAGATACTTTACCAAATGGAGATATTGTAAAAAATACTCAAACTAAAGTACTTATAAAACATAAATTTTGTGGGAGCATATATATAATAAGATATAGTAATTTTATTAATGAAGGTCATGAATGTATACATTGTTGTGGTTCATATGAAAACAGTTTTGCATATTATATTGAAAAAGAATTGTGCGAACCAATAGAAAAGTATTGGGATTTTGAGAAAAATAAAGTTAGCCCTTATAATATATGGAAAAACAGGAACTCTAAAAATTCTGAAGGAGAAGATACTAGGGTTTGGATTAAATGTATCAAAAAGGATTATCATGAAAGTTATCTAATAAGTTGTACTGATTTTGTTAAAGGAAATAGATGTCAATACTGTGCATCCAAGAAAATACATCCAAAAGATTCATTTGCTCAATATTGTATAGATAATATAGATAAAGATTTTCTAAATAAATATTGGAGCAATGAAAATGTTCTTAATCCATATAATTTAAGTATTGGCACACAAAAAAATATATGGATTAAGTGTCAAGAAAAAGAGTATCATGGTGATTATAAGATAAGTTGTAGTAGTTTTGTCAGAGGAATAAGATGTAAATATTGCAAAGGGATGCCTGGTAATGTACACTTGTATGATTCATTTGGATATAATTATTTTAGTTTATCTCAATCATGGAGTAATAAAAATAAGATAAGCCCTTTCAAAATAAGGAGTAAAAGTAATCGTAAAGTTAAATTTATATGTCCTGAATGTGGAGTAGAGTTTGAAAAAAGGTTATGCGATATAACAAAGAGAGAAAGTGTAAACTGTTCAGAATGTTCTTCAAGCAGAGGCGAAAATAAAATAAAAATATGGTTATTAGAAAATAAGATAGAATATTTACACGATATATCTTTTAATGAAAATTTAAAAGGTGTAAATGGAGGATTATTAAGACCAGATTTCCAATTAGTTGATAAATCCATTTGGATAGAATTTAATGGTGAACAACATGATAGATATATATCTGGATTTCATAAAACAAAAAAAGATTTTTTAGACCAGCAAGAGAATTATAAACGAAAAATAGACTATGCTAATAAAAATAATATAAAGGTAATTGAAATAGCACAAAAAGATTTTAAAAATATAGAACAAATATTAGAAAAAGAACTGAGATAGTTAATTGACTATCTCTTTTTCATGTATGAAAGAAGGTGATAAATTGGTATTTTTAGATGATAAGTTTTTATTCGATAATATTTCAAGCGAATCTATGAACATTAAGTTAGTTACTTTAGGTGATGATGAAATACTAAACGAGTATGGGTTGCCATATGAAGAAGCAATTAAATCTGATAATACTTTTAATAAGAATCCTTGTTACTCGGAGGATGAAACTACTATTGAACCCATAACATTACAATTCTGTTTGTGTAGTGAACATGGAGAGGCTTATGAGTGGGATGATTATACTTTAGAGAATATATGTAATTGGTTTTGGCAGAGAGAATTTAAACCATTTATATCCTTTGACAATATAGAAGAAATCTATTATCTTAAAGCAAGAAAAATAATAAAAAAGTATACAAAAGATAAAAAAGGCGTGTTAGAAATAGAGTTTCAGCCATACACAAATTATGCTTATAAAAACTTTCAAAAGGTGATAACTGTTAAAGATACAAGAGAAATTAAACTAAATAATGTATCTAATGTAGATGAAGAATATGCCCCAGTAATTGATATTGAGTGTTTGAAAGATGGAGATATAACTATTAGAAATTCTACTATCAGTGATAATGAAGAAGATAGTTTAGTTATAAGTGGATTAGAATTAAATGAGAAAATAATGATAGATAATTTGTACTATACTGTTTTAAATGACAATGGAGAGAATAGATTTAATATTGTTAATAGAAAGTGGATTAGGTTAAGAAGAGGTGTAAATATATTGAAATTTACTGGAAACTGTAAAGTTTCTATTAAGTGTAAATATCCAATAATAAAATAAGGGAGAGATAGATATGAATAAGATACAAGTAGATAAATTAATGCAAGATGAGGTTAGAGCTATTATACCTATTGTAGATGAGAATGGTAAAGAGGAGTACATAGAGGTTAGAAATCCTGATAAGAAAACTAAGGAAGAGATATTAAATAAAATATGGGCTGGTATGGAAAATCCAGATTTAGCATTGTCTCAAGAAGATATTCTTAAAATGTTGGTTGATGAGTTGACTAATATAGAACTAAATATTGAAATAGAAAATTTAATAAATGGTAATATATCTAGTGAATTAGAAACTGTGATGTATCACATAGGTCAAATAGAAAATGAATTAACTGCATCTTTATTAATGAATACTGAGGTTAAGTTAGGTCAGTTAAAAAATGAAATGTTACAAGATAGAGTACTTAAAGAGACTGAGGAAATTGAAAAGATGAATAATATCAAAGATAAGGTAGTGAATTAGATGGTATTTAAATCATTAGACGAAGTAGTTGCTTATACTAAAGTTAAGATTGCTGCATCTATGCCAGAAGTTGGAGAAGAAATGAAGGAAATTATGAAAGAAGAGGTAGTTAAACAGGCTTATGGAAGTTTTATTCCAACTATTTATGAAAGAACAGGAGATTTATTAGATGCTTCCGAAATAGCTGAGATTACTGCAAATTCTGTTACATCTGAGATAAAAGATAATGGAGGATGGAGTTCTCTTAGAGGTGGTCATTTCTTCCCTATGTATGGATTTGAAGGTGGTAGTGTTTGGAATCATGGTAGCACTAAAGAAGAGCCTAAGTTTAGACCCAAGACAAATATAATGAGTGAAAGTGAAGCTAAAGTGATAACTAAGATACCAAAGTGCTTTAAATCTAAAATGAATGAATTAGGTGTACCATTAGGATAAGATTTTATCTTTGTCGAATTTTAGTGGTTTAAACATAATATATTGACTGATATAATAAAATCATAGAATATTTTAGGGGGAAATATATTATGTTTAAGAAAAAGTTAATAGCTGTAATAATGAGTTTGGCTATGATTAGTATAGGGAGCTTTTCATATGCACATTCAGGAAGAACTGATTCATCTGGAGGCCATCGTGACAATAAGAATAAATCTGGATTAGGAAGCTATCACTATCATTGTGGTGGTTATCCAGCTCATCTACATAATAATGGTGGTTGTCCTTATACTAGTGGAGTAAGTAGCTCTGGAACAACAACCACTTCAGTTAATAATGAAGAAAAACAAAAAAAATCTGTTGGAGAAAAAGGATATAATCAAGGATACGAGGATGGGTATAAAGGAAGTTATAGTTCAGCAAGTTATAGTGGAGATTATAGTGATACATATGAATCAAAGTACTCAGAAGGATATGAAAAAGGAAAAGCTAAATTAGAAGAAGAAGAAAAGGCAGCTGAAGAGGCTGGATATAATTTAGGACTTACAGGTGTTAAATCTAATAATACATATGAAAAAGAAGCTTTAAAAAGTGCTTATGATACTGGATATTCGAATGGATACAATGAATATAAGACTAAAAAGATAGAAGAATATAAAGCTAAAGGAATAGAGGATAGTAATAAAGATAAAGAGAAAATGACATTTGAAGAAAATATAGATTCTGAGTTTAAAGATGCTTATAATAGTGCTTATGATGAAATACAAGAACAATTAAAAAATGATTATAACACTAAAGGATTTGAGAGTGCTATCAAAGGAGAAAAGTTTGATACATCAACTATAGGTAATGTTAAATATTCTAATTGGCTTAAAGAAGGATATGATAATGGTAAAGTTAAACTACCTAAAGTAAAAGAAAGTGTATATAATCAAGGTTACAATGAAGAAGATTTTAGTGTACCAAGTGAAATGAAGTCTATTGAGACTAAGTTAAAAGGTGTATATGATGAAGGGTTAGAAAAAAGAGAAGAAGAGAAAAGTAGAAATATTACATATGGTGTTGGAGCTGGAACTGTAGTGGTAGCTGCTGGAGTAGTATATAAAAAGAAAAAGCATAAAAAGATATAGATACTAGATATACCAATGATGACAAGTATATGACAAGCAAAATTTTAAGTATATTTATTTGAAATATATAAGTGAGGTTGTATCTGTGGGATTTAATTTTAGAAAAAGCATAAACTTAGGTGGTGGAGTAAAATTAAATCTAGGGAAGAAAAGTGTAGGGATAAGTGCTGGTATTAAAGGTACTAGAGTATCTGTTAATTCAAAAGGAAGAAAATCAGCTACATTGAGTATACCTGGGACTGGAATATCATATACAAAAACAAGTACAAAAAAACGTAAACCTAAATAAATACCACTAAAAATAGACTGTTATAGATGGTCTATTTTTATTTTATGGATTTAAAAAAATAAAAGAATTTTGAAATAGAAACTAATTTTATAAAGGAAAATCACTATTAATGTAGAATTATAATATCTGAGTAATATTATAAAAAATTTATAGGGGGATTTTATTATGAAATTAAGCAAAAAATTGTTAGCAATAGGGATATCTATTCCATTATTGATTGTTAGTTGTCCAACATCAAATGCTCTTAGTTCTATTAGTTCAATAAAAGGTGTAAATAAATATGAAACAGCAGGTCTTATAGCAGATAAACAAAGCTACGACACTGCTATACTTATTAATTCTGAAAATGGATTATCTGATGGATTATCTGCAAGTGGCTTAGCAGGAGCTAAGAATGCACCAATATTATTGACTAAGAAAGATACAATACCTTCAGAAACATTAAAGCGATTAGAAAAAGTTAAAGATGTATATTTAATTGGAGGAGAAAAGTCAATAGAAGCATCAGTTCAGAAAGTGTTAAGTGATAAAAAAATAAGTATAAATAGAATAAGTGGAACTGATAGAATAGATACAAGTCATAAAGTTGCAAAAGAAATAGGAAGTGTAAATGCTGCTAAAAAAGTAATATTAACTAATGCTTTTAAAGGTGAACCAGATGCTATGAGTGCTGCATCTGTAGCCGTTAGAGATAAGGCGGCTATAGTGTTAACTGATGGAAATACTACGAACTTTGCTACAGATGGAGTAGAAACTTATGCAATTGGTGGAAAAGCTAGTATGAGCGATAAATTAATAAATGAAACTAAGGCAACAAGAATAGGTGGAGTGGATAGATACGATACAAATAAACAAATAATAAATAAATTTTACAATGGTTCAAAAGAATTTTATATAGCAAGTGGAACTGATTTAGTTTATTCTTTAGTTGGTTCTACAATTGCACAAAAAGCACCTATTGTGTTAGTTGGAAATGGAAGTAATAAGAGTATATTAAAAAATGCAAGTAAAATAACTGCTATTGGAAATATTGGTGATAGTGTTATAAAACAGTGTTTAAATATAACTAATAATATTGGTGATTCAAATACAGGTATTGTAAAAGATACTAACTCAAATAATACAAATAAACCAAGCAATGAGCCTAGTTCTAATAACTCTGGATTAACTGATAAGAGCATAGTATATGTAGTTCCTAATGGAAAATCATATCATCTAACAAAAAATTGTTCTACATTAAAAAGAAGTAAAACAATAAATAAAGTGACATTAAAACAAGCTAAGTCACAAGGTAAAACAGACCCTTGTAATGTTTGTGTAAAATAATACATTAGCAAAACATATATTACTAAAGACAATCAATTAAGGTTGTCTTTTTTATTGAAGAAATATAAATTTATATTACATATTATTAAAAAGTAAATTATGAATTATAAAAATAATAAAAACGATAAGTATTAAAATTCCAATAGACATTTGTATTTTTTTATTATTTTTATAATTTATCCATGTCATGATACTTAATAGAGTAATAAATAATAAGCTTATAATTGTTAATGGTATTTTAATTATATTTAATAATTCTAAAATTACTAATATCATTGATATTACTGAAATTATTAATGCTAAATCAGATAAGGATTTCTTTTTCATGAGATACCTCCAGTTTGTATTATATATTTATTATAAACTATATAGTGGTCGATTTAAAATTATTTTAATATAAGTTAGTAATTTCAATTATGACAGGTATATGACAGAGGTACTTACCTTAGAATATTTCTGTCTTCCCTATTTAATACAGATTGTAATTATATTTGTATAGATTAGTAACAATTGGATAGAATATAATATAATCGAAACAAAATGTTTCAAATATTTAAAATATATTTGTTGTTTAATGTTATTTATGATAATATCTAAATATAAGAAAAGGAGGTGTTATGCTTATGAATAATATTTATGTTCGAATACTTTCTATTCAGTTAGATGGATTCAAGAATGTAAATCATGGTAAGATTGATATGCCAAGATTTATTTCTGGTGATTATACTGATGAGGTTTCAGATATATTAGGAATTTATGGTCAAAATGGTTCTGGTAAAACAGCCATAATTGATTCATTAGCCTTTTTAAAAGATATGATGATGGGTAAATCTCTTCCTAAAGATACAGTTAATTATATTGGTAAAAATAAAGAAGCAGCTACCTTAAAATTTAAATTTTATTTAAAAAAACATGAAAATGAATTTTTATTATCCTATGAGTTTTCTATTATTAAAAAAGATGCTGAAAAAGTTGAGATTAAGAGTGAAATAATTAAATTTTCTAAATTAGAAAGTTGTAAGAAGCTTCCAGAATCAGCTTTAATTAAATATGATTCACAAAGTAAAGGTACTATATTTACACCTAAATATAGATATGAACAATTATCTAAAGGAAATAAAGAAAATGAAATTAAAATTAATGTTGCAAAAATTGTTTCAATAAAAGAACAAAAATCATTTATTTTTTCTGAAGAACTTCGAGAACTTTGGAATGATGATGAAGAAGATATTATGAACGTAATTCTGTCCTCCTTAAGATTATTTGCAATTACAGATTTATTTGTCATTAGAAATGGTCATAATGGTATTATTACATTAGACTTTGCTATGCCTTTTTCATTTAAGTATGAAGATGGAAGAAATTTATCTGTCGGAGATATGATATTATCTTTAAGTGAACCAACTATTTTTAAAACTAAAGAATTTGATATTTTTAAAATAATGATTCAAGAAATTAATTTTGTAATAGGAGCATTAATACCAGGTTTATCTATTATTATAAAAGAGTATGGTTTACAAACAACTAAAGATGGTAAAGATGGTATTCGTTTTGAATTATTGTCTAAAAGAGGTGAAGAGGTTATTCCCTTGAGATATGAGTCCGAAGGTATTAAAAAAATTATATCCATATTAAATCTCTTGATTGCAATGTATAATAATCCATCTGTGTGCGTAGCTGTTGATGAATTAGATGCAGGTGTTTATGAATATTTACTGGGTGAGTTACTTGGTGTAATACAAGAAACTGGAAAAGGTCAATTTATATTTACATCACATAATCTTCGTCCATTAGAAATGATAAATAAGTCATCATTGATATTTACGACTACTAACCCAGAAAATAGATATATTCGTCTTACAAATGTAAAAAATAATAACAACCTTAGAGATTTATACTTGCGTAGCATTAATCTTGGTGGTCAAAAAGAATCAATCTATGAACCAACTAAAACGCATGAAATAAGACGTACCTTCCGTAGAGCTGGGAGGTTACTAAATGAGTAAGATGCAGAAAATTGTATTATTTTTAGTTGAAGGTATTACCGACAAGGTCGCATTAGAGGGTGTACTTTCTAGTATAGTGGAAGATAGAGAAGTTTCTTTTCAGTTAACTGATGGTGATGTTATGACTAAAAAAGGTTTAACTACTCAAAATATTGTAAAATACATTGGAAATTATGTCAACAATTATCTTGAAAATAGTCGCTTTAAAAAAAGTGATATATTAAAAATAATACATTTAGTTGATACTGATGGTGCATTTGTTGATGATGATACTATTGTGTATAAGGATATTGAACATATACAGTATTTTTCTGATAGGATGGAGACTAGAGATGTAGATTATATCATTAATCGTAATAAAGAGAAAGCAGGTATGCTAAATAAATTGATTTCTACACATAAAATTTCTACAATAGGTTATTCAATTTATTTTTTCTCAAGTAATTTAGAACATGTATGTCATAATAAACAAGAAGATTTGAATAGAAAAGAAAAAATGCATTTAGCAGAGAAATTCTCAGATAAATATGAAGATAATCCAGAAGAGTTTTTAAAATTCATTAGGTCAAAAGAAATTGCTGTAGATGGAGACTATAAGATTTCTTGGGAATTTATTAAACAAGATTGCAACTCTTTAAATAGATTTTGTAATTTTCATTTGTTTTTTGATGATAAAATATAGACATGTTATAATATAAATGTCCAGATGGATAGTTTAGATGATTTTCAGCCTAGATAGGCGGTTTAGAATTATTAATAATGAAATTTTAAAAGATACTTTCTGTGAGAATGTATCTTTTTTTATTGGAAGAAATTGACCTCATATATGCCTTTTTAAGACTTCGTAAAAATGATTACATGTGTTTATACCTTGATTGCTTAGAATTGAATATAAGAGGTTGGTTTTTTATACTGAAAGTGTTGGAATTTCAACAAGTGTTCCTGAGAGGAACATTTTATTTGGTGTTTAGCTACCATAAGTGCTTATTTTAATGTTTGAGTGTGATGAAGGATTGAGGAGCTATTACTTGCGAGTTAATGATTTACTGGAATGGTTTATCATGTGAATTAAATTCAGTAGCTCCTAACTAGCCTTAAGTTTAAAATTTATAAATATTTAAAAAACAGATAAGTTATATTTTTGATATAAAATAGAAAGTCTACTTTAAGTAGGCTTTTTTTGTTATAATTCAATGATGACAGAGGTATGACAAGTATGATGATAGTGTATTATAAATAAAAATAAGCATCTCTGATTGTTGAGATACTTATCTTAGATTGTTTTTATCTTGTATTAGCTTATCTACTAGATTGGAGATTAAGTCTAGGCAATCATCATTTAGTAGACTTATTTTGTCATGGAGAGAGGAATCAATTATTTTATTAGGATTTATCAATATCATGTTATTTTCTTTCTTAAGTAGCTCATCAACCTTATCATAGTCCGCATCAGATTTTTCTTTATATCCAAGCAATTGATATAAAACTGCTCTTGAATAATAAATATCTTTATCTTCAGGATTTCTTTTAAGTGCGTTAGTATAGTCATTAATAGCATACTCATATTTATCTAATAATACATACAAAAAACCTCGTTGACTAAAATCATAGAATAGATTATTTTTGTTATTTAAAATATTTGTTGTATGATAGTTAATTTCTTCGGTTATGTCATTATATTGCGTTTTTGTTAATGGTATATTTTTAGAAAAGTTAATCTTTAAATCATAAAGTTCTCCTAAATCAAGTTTATGAAGATTTATAATTATATCAACTGATACATCGAATATTTCAGCCAATTTCTCAATAATATCTAAATTTGGTGTTCTTTCTCCTCTTTCATAATTACCTAGTGCAACTCTAGATATTCCAGCTTTTTCAGCTAATTGCTCTTGTGTCATTCCTCTATCGAGTCTAAATGTTTTTATATTCTCTCCAATACCCATAATATCAACTCCTTTTTCATAAGTGTAACATAAATGACAACAAATGTATATATTTTGTTGACATTTTGACATAGTGCTATTATACTAAAATTAAGATAACAAAAAGTATACGAATGTTATCATGTGTTATCTTGATTTTAGTATAATATTATTTTAGGTTGGCAAAGAGTATAAAAACGTTTGATTATAATAAAAAAGAACATATTTTTACATTGATAAAATATGTTCCAATATGTTATTTTTTATTTTCTTCAATTAGTACATCTACAAGTTTATTTATGGTTTTGAGTTGCTCACTTTTTAAATTAAATAGTTTATTATAAATACCATATATTTTGATTGATTTTTCAATATTCGCAGCCTTTAAAAATTCATCAGAATACTTATCCTCTTGCAGAAAGTGACTCATTTTATTTTTGTTAATAGTGAATGAGCTGATTTTTTCACAATCTTCTAATTCACTATTTATATTATTTATCTTGTTAAAAAACTCTTCAAGACCTTTTATATCTATTGTAATTTCATCAGGAACAACTTCTAATGCATTCATAATTTTTTTTAATATCTTTGCATTTGGAATGCTTTTGTTATTCTCATAATTGTATATAGCATTTTTAGATATATTGGCTTTTTCTGCTAATTCTTGTTGAGTTAATCCTTTTGATTTCCTTAATTTTTTTATATCTTCACCAATAGCCAATTTTATCACCTCTTGTTTATATTTTATATGAAAATCACAAAAAAGTAAATAAAATAGAACAAAAATCACAAAAAAATATTGAATTATAAAAATTAAAGGATTATAATATAAATAATTCACAAAAAAATATGATTTAATTGTGATTTTAATAAAAAGGCTCTACAGACTTTGGCGAGCAGTAGAACCTTTAATTAGATTGATATAATAATCAATAACAATAATTTTATTATATCAGTCTCTTAGTAAAAATTCAAATAAAAGGGAGATGTGTGTATGAGTAATGAAAAAAGAAATGAAGTATTTACAAATGAACAATTGGGTACAAGTGTTAGAACAATAAACTTCGAAGATGGAAGTATAGGTATTAATGCTGAAGATACTGCAATAGGTTTTGGATGGTGCAAGGTAGAGAGAAAAGGTGAAAAAGAATACAAATCAGTAAGATGGAAAAGAATGAATGAGTTTTCTAAGGAGTTTGGTTTCGACCACTTGTGGACGAAAGATGATTACATACCAGAGTCACTTTTCTACATGTTAGGAATGAAAGCTAAAAATGAAGCAGCATTAAAATTTCAAAAATGGTTAGCTACAGATGTAATACCAACTATTCGTAAACATGGAGCATATCTAACTGACACAAAGATAGAAGAAATACTATCTAATCCAGACACAATCATTAAATTAGCAACTGACTTAAAAAAAGAGAGAGAAAAGAGAAAAGTTTTAGAGGCAACAAATAATAAACAGCAACAAATCATAGGTGAACTTAAACCAAAAGCAGACTATACAGATTTGATACTTAGAAATAAAGGATTGGTAACCATAACTCAGATAGCTAAAGATTATGGCATGAGTGGTAAAGCTATGAATAAGAAATTACATGAACTAGGAATTCAGTTCAAACAGAGTGGACAATGGTTATTATATAGTGATTATCAAAGTAAAGGATATACTCATTCTGAAACAATAGATATTGTAAAGGCTGATGGAACTCCTGACATTAAAATGAATACTAAGTGGACTCAAAAAGGAAGATTGATGATATATAAGAAATTAAAATCTATTGGAGTATTACCTATTATAGAACTTGAAGAAGTTTGTTAGGTGAATGATATGAGAGATGAATTGAAAAGATTAATTGATTTATTGGATGATGGAGTTGTGGGTATAGTGTATTCTTTTGTAGCTGTATTTTTCAAGTAATTATATGGAAGGTAATTTAGAATAGAACTAGATTTAGTTAAATATATTGTTAAATAGTATGTATTATATATGTTAAAGTACTTTTATCTATAAATTAGTACTTTAACATACTTAAAATATACTTAAATATGTATAAGACAACTTAAATATGTTAATATATAAAATAAAGAATAAATTGTTTTTATATATTATAATAAATGTTTAATGAATGGAAGTGATAAAATGAATAGATTATTGGCAGAACAAGTTTTTAAGCCAGGTGCTTTTCCAGAATATACATATGTATCAAGAAAATCAACTGATTTAGGTATAGACTATGAACTTAGACTAAGACAAGCCTTAAAGGTTTCTGGTTATTTGACTTCTATAATTGGCCCATCTAAGATGGGTAAGACTGTTTTATGTGAAAAAGTTATAGCTTTAGAAAATCTTATAGAAATGTCGGGAGTAGATTTTAAAGATAGCGAAGATTTTTGGAACATTATAGGAGTGAAAGTGGGTTTATCTGTTAGCGGAGAATTTGGAGAGGTAAACCTAAAGGGAAATATGGAATCAAAAAAAGAAATTAATAAATCTGAAAAATTTGTATTAAATAAAGACAGAGTAATCGAATATTTTAAAGATAATGGACTAGTATTAGTGCTTGATGATTTTCATTATGCTTCAGAAGATGTTCAAATACATATAGCTCAGCAATTGAAAGATGCTATAAGAAAAGAGTTTAAAGCAATAGTAATATCACTTCCTCATAGAGCAGATGATGCTATAAGAAAAAATGCAGATTTGACAGGTAGGATTAACTCAATAAATATAGAACCTTGGAAGGAATCAGAGCTAGAACAAATTGCAATAAAAGGATTTCGAGAACTGGGTATAAATATTAAAAATGATATATCCAAAAAGATATCTATAGAAAGTTTAACTTCTCCTCAATTAATGCAGTATATATGTTTAAGCATATGCACATTAATAGATTCAGATACAGGAAATATTAAAGAAGTGCCAGAAGATGTTTTGGAAATAGCATATAAGTTTACAACTATAAATCTAAATTATAATGATGTTGTAAAAATACTAAAGGAAGGCCCTAATCCAAGAGGAAATAAGAGAAAGTTGTATAAAACTAATATAGATAAAGAACTAGATATATATGGATTAATAGTAGAATCTATAAGGAAAAATCCTCCTTTAGTTGGATTAACATTAGATGAACTTAAAAGAAGAATAGATGATTTAATTATATGTGATATAAAAAAACCAGATAAAAAAACTATTAGAGAATCACTTAATAAAATACAAAATATTATAACTGAAAAGGATGGTATTTATAAAGTACTAGAATGGAAGGATAATGTAGTTCATATTTTAGACCCATTATTTTTATTTTATCTGAGATGGGGAACATATTAATTAGAATGGGGTAAATTAAATTGAGTCAAAAAGTAGAATTAATTTCAAACTTACTTAGTGAATTAGAAGCAATGAGTGATATAAGACTAATTAAAGAGTATATAGACAATATAGATAGTTTAAATATTCCTTTTAGCCAAACTGAAAAATCTGATATTGATAGATTATTGATGTATCAAGAAAATGATTTTTCTAATATGGCTACTAGAAAAAGTATCTTATCTGCTAAGTCTAGGTTAATAGCTTACTTAAGGTCATTGATAAATAACATTGCAAATAAAACTAATTTAAGTAATATGGGTGTATTTACTGAAGATGTCACCAAAATGATTATAAGAAATGTGCTGAGTAATTTTTATATGCATATATATGAAATGTATGAAGCTAATACTCATGGGAAGGCACATATAACTAAAGATAAATTAAATGATATAAAAATAGGAAACGAATATGATGTTCAAAGGATTTTATATTCAATTATAAAACCTATTTTTCCAGACTCAAGGGTAGAAGTCAGTGATGATACAGGAAATGCATCTATTAGATATGATATATTCATAGAGCAGTATGACTTAGTTATAGAAGTTAAGTGTTCTAGAGAATCTATGACTGAGAAGAAGTTAACAGAAGAAATAGGCTCAGATGGATTTCACTATAACTATAGGAACATATTTTTCTTTATATATGATAAAAATAGAGTTATAAAAAATAAAGTGGCATTTGTTAATACATATACTAGATGTGATGAAAATAAAAATATAGAAACAATAGTTATTCAACCTATAAATCTATAAATCAATTTAGGGTATTTTCATTTAAATCTACATGATAGACTACATAGAGGTGATTTAGGATAAAAGGAAGGTAATTTAGGTTACCTTCCTTTTGGAGAAGGTGAGATTATGGTTAAAGATGTTAAGTTGAAGAAGGGTATGTGGAGAGATGAAGTTAATAGGTTGTTGAAGGAACATGATGTTGATTTAGAGTTGGTTGATGAAATATATGGTGGAGTAGATTATAAATACAATTGGAAATGTAAGTGTGGAGAGGTATTTATAAGAACTTGGAGTAAAATTAAAGCTAGAGAATCAATAGGATGTCTAAAATGCATAAATGGTATTAAAGATGAATATGAAAATATATCAGAAGTCTATATAGTTAAAGGTATGACTAGAGAGATAGTTAATAACTTTATAGGTAAATGGATATTGTTAAATGATAATATTTATCTAGGAAATAAATATAGACATAATTGGAAGTGTATAAAATGCGGCAAGAACTTCGAGACAATATGGTCTGATATAAGAAGATGGAAAAATATTGAATGTGAAAATTGTAAATTTTTAAAAAAAGAATGCTATGATTCTATCCATGAAGTTGTGTTGATAAAAAATATGAAAAAAAAAGAAATCAATAAATTAATTAATAACTGGTTATTATTAGAAGACAATTTTTATAAAAATAATTATTACTTGCATAATTGGAAGTGCCTAGAATGCGGAAATATATTCAAAAGATCTTGGGGCAATATAAAATCTGGAAATAGAGTAAAGTGTGAGAAATGCAGATTAAATATAAAAAAATATTACAATAATATCTCAGAAGTAAAATTAAAAAAGGGGATGGATAAAGATGAGGTTAATAACCTTGTAAGTAAATGGCTATTTCTTGAAGACAATACTTACCTAGGTTCAACACATGATCATAGCTGGATATGCTTAAAGTGTAATAATGTATTTCAAAGAAATTGGAGCAATATAAAGCACTCTAATAGAGTTTTCTGTTTAAATTGTTCTGATAATACAGCTGCTATGTCAAAAAGGGGCAATATAAGAATCGAAGATTCTATTTGGTATAATGATAAAAAAATTTCCAATATGATATTTAGTGATAAATTTGGAAATAAAGTAGACACAAAACAAATTAGTAAATGCTCTGGTAAAAGTTTTTATTTCAAGTGTGATAAATGTGGAAAAATAAGTGATAGACCTAAAAAGCTAAGCAATATTTACAATAGAGGATATAAATGTAGATATTGTTCGGATGGAATTTCGTTACCAGAGAAATTTGTTCAAAATATTTTAAATCAAAAATCTATAAATTTTGAAACTCAAAAATTATTTAACTGGAGTATGAAGGTTCGAAGTGAAGATAAATATTTATATAAATTTAAAATATATGATTTTTATTTACCAGACACTAATATAATTATTGAGGTTCAAGGAAGACAACACTTTCAAGAAAATGGAAGGAAAGGAAAAAGGAGTAGGACTTTGAAAGAAGAACAAGCTAATGATAAATTAAAAAAGGAATTGGCTCTAATAAATGGTATAAAAGAAAAAAATTATATAGTTATAGATTGTAGAAATTCTGAGTTAGCTTGGTTAAAAGAAAATATTACTAAGTCACTAGGGAATATATTCGATTTAAGTACGATAGGCTGGAATAAGGCATGGGAAGAAAGTCAAAATAGTTTGTGTGTTAAAGCATGGGAATTATGGAATTATGGAACTAGAAGTACTAAAAAAATTAGTGAGATCTTAAGTGTTAATAGAAGTACAGTGATTGATTATCTTAAGAGGGGTAAAGAGATTAATAAATGTGATTACAATCCCAAAAAAGAAATGTTAAAAAATGCAGAAAAACAAGGACATAAAAAAAGTAAATCTGTAATTTTAATTAATAGAAGTAATAAAGAAAAGAAATTTAACTCCTTAAAAGATTTGTATGCTTGTTTGAATATATCAGAAAGTTCATATAAAAAAAGAATAGAATCAAATAACAATATAATAAGATTGGATAATATAGCAAATACAAAACTGAAAAATAAACTAAAATTATTTGATGGGTGTATTATTAAATATTTGAAATGATGTTGTGGAAATAGGAGTTTTACTTCTATTTCCTTTTGTAGTATAAATTTTCCTTTAGACTTGATATAATTAAAGTATCAGAATAGGGGGAGATATTATGGAAGAATATTTAGGTCATTTTATTTTAATAGGGTTGGGTGTGGGATATATGATTATTTATTTTTTTGTATCAACTTTTGTAAATAATGCTAAAGAAAAAGAAGCAAGATTAAAAAGAATAGCGGAAAGAAATAGAGAAAAAACAAAAGTAGAACAGGCGATACAAAAAAATATTTCAATGGCTAAATGTAAGGCTTTTGGTAACTCAAATAGTGATAGTGTTATATTGAGTAATAATGGAAAAATATCCATTATTCATGTTGGATTTAAAACAGCATCTAAAAAAAATATAGAAGATTTAATAAGTATTAAATTCAATATGCAAGTTAGTGAGAAGAATAAGATGAGAATAATATCCGTAGTTCCAACTTATGATAAATATACTTTTGTAGAAAAAATATATTTAACTTTAACATTTGAGCTTAATAGTTATGAAATATTTTATATCCCACAATACAAAAATATAAATAATGCAGATATTCAAGAAAAAATAAAAGAAATGGAAAGATTTAAACTAGTTGTAGAGAATGAAGCAACTAAATTTAAAAATGCTAAAATAGAAAGCAATAATAATATAAAAAAAGATGATGATGAGGATATATCTAAAATTTCAAATGCATTAAAAGAATTACAGAGTTTGAAAGAGCAAGAAATATTAACAGAAGAAGAATTTAATGAAAAGAAAAAATTATTATTGGAGAAAATTAAATAAAAATATTAAGACAGTATATTAACTGTCTTTTTTTATGCATTAAAAAAGGAGTTGGTTAAATGGCAGAAGAGTTTAAAATTAAGACCAGTATTGAACTTGATGACAAAAAGGCTAGGCAACAATTAGCATCATTGAAGACATCTGCAAAAGAAAATAATATAAAATTAAATGTAGAAATGAACACATCATCTCTAAATAATTTGAAACAATTAGAGAACACATTAAAACAAATTAATAAACTTAGTAGAGAAACACAAAATGGATTATTTGGTGGAAAAGGTAGCTCGAATGGAAATATAAATAAGTTAACTTCTCAATATGATAACTTTAAGAAGAAAATAGAATCTACTCAAAGACAATTAAAGAAATTTACTCAGACAAACATTTTAGATAATAAGCAAATAGGAGAAATTAACAAATTATCAGGAGAGTTGAAAAGATTATCTAATATTAAATTAGATGGTTTAAATTCAAAAGCTTTATCAGATTTATCAAATGTTCAGTCTAAGTTGGCTAATATGAAAATACCAGATATGAATACGAAAATGGCTTCTCAATTTAAAACTCTTCAAAATGAAGCTGGTAAATTAGCAAATAAAATAGAGTCATTAGGTAAATCTGGATATGCAGATACATCTAAACTACAAGGTTTATCAAACTCGTTAAAGGCAATTCAAAATTTGAATCTTAAAAATCTAACTTCTAACCAAATACAATCAGAAATACAAAAGCTAGAACAATTAAAAAATAAAGTTAAAGAAGTAGAAAACACTACTAAAAATACTAAATTAGATGCTAAATTCAATATGAATCTTTCTAGAGTAATTTCAGATTTGAATAGACTTAGACAAAAATGTTTAGAATTAGGTCAATCAACTGCTGGAATTGATAAACTTGAAAAAGAATTAATGCAATTAAATGGGATGCCTTTAGGTCAAAAAGTAAAGGAATTAGATGCAATAAAAAATAGATTAAGCAATATGAAATCTAATTTCACAGGATTAGGAACTAGTGTAAAAACAACAAATGGTTTCTTTAGTGATTTATATAATTCAATGAGAACTTATACTTTAGGTAATATGATAGGTATGTCTATTACAAATGGTGTAAGAAACATTAAAACAACGATTATTGAATTAGATAGTGCATTAAGAGATATGATGAAAGTAGCACCTGATAATTTTGAAGGTACAAGTGAGCAATTAAAGAATGTAAAAAATGAAGCAATCTCGATAGGGAAAGATACAGCTAGAGCATCAGAAGATATAATTCAAGGAGCATCTAAAGCTCTACAGACTGGTGTAAAATCTGTATCAGACAGTTTAAAGATAGCTAAACAATCAGCAGTTTTTGCAAATGTTGGTGAATAAATTGCCGTCTTAATTCAACAATCATAGAAGAATTAAGATTATTAATGGGAAAAAAACAGGAAAGCTTTAAAATGCTAACCCGAGTGGAAGGCTAATTTTAAAAGATTAGTCACACGCAACGCATAGAGATTGAAACTAGAAATAGAATATAATATCTCCAAGAGTTCCCATTTACTTTATGATTTAATTATAAGTAAAAAAGATATGCTAAACTGAGTTGGAATTGACCAACTGATGAAAATGAGAGAAATCTCCAGAGCAGTAGATAAAAAGCTACTGGTTAATAATAAATGGATTTAGACCAAGAAACTGCCGATAAGTATTTAACTAGCGTTATGTCCGCTTATGGTGGAATGACAAAAGCATTAAAACCAATTAAAGATACTAGAGTTCAAATAAAAGGAATGAGTAAAGATTATGATAATCTTACAAAGTTTCTTGATTTATCGAATTATGCAGGTTAATAAAATAGCCCCTTTATATAGAAATATATAATTGAACTCAGAATATGCTGGAAACTCCTTAGAGCCTTAATTAGTAAGTGTATTTGGAAACTTATACATCATCTGAAAATATTAAGGATTGGACAATCAGCAGAGATAGACCTAAGTTCAAAAAAGAATATGGTAAGCTCTCAACGACTACCAATGAGCATCCTAAATGGGTGATGGTATAGTCTATTCCCTTTTAAATATCGAGAAATCGAGGGTATAAAAGAATAATTTTGCAATAACAACTGGCGATTAATTTTAGTCGCACTATATAGTAATATATAGTTAAAAACTCCTTTAATTGCTGGGAACTCCTTAGAGTTAACTAAACTACAACATAATTGGAAACGATAAATGTGAATGTTTAAAAATTAGTTGGATTGGACAATCAGCATCCAAGCTCCGTATAGGAGAAGGTTCAACGACTATTATGTAGATTCAAGTGAATCGAAATGGGGGGCATCCTTAAAGGATGAAGATATAGTCTCGTCTTTATAGAGATATAAAGAAGTTCATAAGAGAACTGATTAGGATTAACGAACCTAATTGAAGGCATCGGTCGGAGCAGCGTTACAGCGAAGTGCGAGTATGTTATCATCAGCAGGTGTCTCTATGGAGGACTCTGTTGCATTGATAATTGGAGGAAATGAATCTGTACAAAATGCTGAAAAAGTAGGTACAGCACTCAAAACAATTGGTTAATAAAATAGCCCCTTTGTATAGTGATATATAATTGAACTCAGAATATCAGGGAAAGTCCTTAGAGCTTTAATTACCAAGCATTAGAGAAATCAAAATGTGGCATTGCTAATCACAATGGTATGGTAATAAGATTAAAGATTGGATAATCCTGAGACACAGTCCTAAGTCAATTGATAAGGAAAGGTCGCAACGACTATCAATGAGCATCCTAAATGGATGATGGTATAGTCTATTCCCATTTTTAAATATCTGGAAACAGAGGGTATTAAAGATAAATATGAGTGGTATTAAGGCTTCCGCCTCCACAGGAGAAATCTCGCTTAATAAAACAGCTAAAACTTTACAAGAAACAGCTAAAATAAATGTATTAGATAAACAAACTGGTCAAGTAAGAGATATGATGTCAATTTTAGATGAGTTGGCAGAAAAGTGGCATAGTGCTGGAGAAGATGCTTTAACTAAAAATCAAAAAAGTGGTATTGCCGAAGCGATTAATTTTAGTCGCACTATATAGTAATATATAGTTAAAAACTCCTTTAATTGCTGGGAACTCCTGTTAGGCTTTTAGTACTAAGTGTAACAATCTAAAAGATAAGGACAATCAGCAACCAAGACTCAGACAGAGTAAGGTTCAACGACTAGGTTATAAACCGTACATATCAAGCTATTGGATATGGAAATGGGGAGCATCCTTAAAGGATGAAGATATAGTCTCATCTATATGGAGACATATAGTAGTTCATAAGAGAACGGGTTAAGCATAGCGAACTTAACTGAAGATTTTGTTCAGGCAAAAACCACATAAATACTTTCATGGCTATCATGGACAATTGGAATCAGGTAAAATAAATTGCCGTCTTAATTCAACTACCATAGAAGAATTAAGAGTATTAACAGAGAGAAAATCTGGAAAGCTAAGTTTATTTTAATAAATACGCTAATCAGAGGTGAAGGTAAGTTTTAAAAGGCTTTCCATCCGCAACGCATAGAGATTGAAACTAGAAATAGAATATAATATCTCCAAGAGGCTCTGTGGCTTTATGGTCTTTGTTATGAGTACAAAAGATATGCTAGACTGGACTTGAAATGACAAGTCGATGAAAATGAGGAAAACCTCCAGAGCAGTAGATAAAAAACTACTGGTTAATAACAATCGAAAAAAATTTCAAAGTTCATGGCTCGATGGTGATGTTTTAGGTTCTGCTTCTGCGGAAAATGAGAGATTTATAAATTCAGCAGAAGGAAAGATTATAAAGTTAAAAGAAAGTTTAAAACAATTAGTTACAGATACTATATCCACTGATATGTTTAAGACTAGTTTAGATGGATTATCTGGAATTACTGGTGTTTTAAATGGTATAACTAAAGCAGCAGATAAAATGCATGTTTCACTTCCTGTAGCCCTAGCAGGTTTATCGTCTTTATTTATGACAATTAAAGCATTAGGAACTGGCAAACCAATTACAAATCTAGGTGGAAGTATATTTAGTGCATTTCAAAATAATAGAAAATCTGTTAAATTTAAAGATTTCGAAAAAGCAACGAAATTTACTAATCAATATACGAATGCCATAAATAAAAATACTAATGCTTCAAATAATAATGCTAAATCAAATGCTATTGTCAATAGAACTATAAAAAGTCAAAAAGGTATTGTAGGGAATTATGTATCAACAACTAACAGTTTAAAAAAGGCTACAGCTAAAGAAATAAAAATAAATGAAGACAGAACAAAGTCGTATGAAAAGTACAATCAAAAATTAAAAGTAGTATCTAAAAGTAGAAAAGATACAATCGGTGATGGACTTAGTAATATTGGTAAAGCATTTGCAGGAAGTAGCATTGTAAATTTTGGTAAGGGCATAGCAACTACAGTCGGAAATTCTTTAGTATTAACTGCTGCATTTGCAGGAGTAACTTTGTTGGCTCAAGCTATGGAAAATTATGCTAACAGGGAAGAAAATGCATATCAAGCTAGAAAGAAAAATATACAAGCTTCAAAACAACAAATCAATTCATATGAAAGCCAAAAAACTCAATTACAAGCACTTGCAGAAGAATATGATAATTTATCTAAAAAAGAAAATAAGTCTAAAGAAGATAATAATAGATTAAATGAACTAAAACAACAGATTGGAAAAATAAAACCAGATTCAGTTATAGGAACAGATGAAAATGGCATACCTATTTTAAAAGGTCAGGTCACTGACTTAATTGCTGAAATAGACAGAGCTATTAATGCAAAAGAAAGATTGATGTCCTATGATAAACATGACAATGCAGAAACAGCTGCTAAAAAATTAAATTCTCCAAGTAAAAATCCAAATAAAACTTTGGAAGAAAGAATGAGAGAAAGTGAAACTGGTAAGCTTGTAAAAATAGAAGAAGATTATACAGCAGAAGTTGAAAAGAATAAAAAAAGACAAGAAAAAGCAATAGAAAAATATAATAATTCAACTGGCAGAGCAAGAGATAAAGCTAGAAATGAATTAATGTCAGCAAAAGCAGAAGAAGAGAAGATTTATTTCAAGTATGATGAAATGTATAGAAATCAAGTTAATAAGATTCAAGGCTATTCAAAAGAAATAGGCGATGGAATTTTCTCTAACATTAAGAATAAAACTCTTTACAGTGGATTAGAAGGAAATGATAAGTCTAATTTTGCTGGACTTGAGAGTTTATTTGATTTTAGTGAGGTTACACCAGATACTTTAGTAGACACAGAACAAGCAGTTAATAAATTACTTACTGCTGTTAGAAGTGGAAAAGTTGATGTAGGAGATTTATCTAAAACTCTTAAAGATGCAAATGAAGAATTTGCTAGAACACAAGATATAGAGAAATATAATCAAACAATAGATAAAACAGCTAAGAGCATAGCTAAAGCAACTAATACAGATGTTAATATATGGGGAAATTTATTTGGTCAAGTTAATCCTAATGGTATTAAGGATATGACATCAATAAATACATTATTAGCGAAGTTTGGTAAGACAAAATTAGATTTGGCCAATGGTGATGAATTTGCAATGCAACTTCAAAATCAATTTGATAGCATACAAAACATCTTAGATACAACAACAATAACTGGAGATGTGAAAGTTGATGCAAATATATTAACTGACATTAAAAATACTAAGGAAGTTCCTAGCCAAGTTAAAGGTATGATAGATTCTTTATTAGGAACAGGGGCAAGTTCCACTGATGTATTGAAGTTCACAATGGATGTTTTAATGGAGTTACAAACTGGTGACCCAGATATAACTAAACTTCAAAATGACTTAGATAACAAATTTGGAAAAGGTACGTTTACCATAACCCCAGAAATACTTTTAAGTGATGATTCAGGTCAAGCTAATGTAAATCAAATAATAGATAGTTTAAAACAAAAGTATGAAGAAGTGCCAAAAAAGGTTATTACAATAATTCAAGCAAATCCTACCACAACATTACAAGAAGCTGATTCATTAAAACAAATGTATGATAGATTTCCAAAAGAAATAAATACTATCATAGAACAAAAGGGTGCAGATGAGGGTGGCAAAAAGGTATTAGAGTTAACTTCTAAATATAAGAAGATACCATCTAAGCTTAGAACTAGTTTAGAAACAGATGGTGTTGGACTGGAAAAAGCTGTACAAATCTCAGAAATATACAATAAAATACCACCAGAACTAAAGACATACCTATTAGCTGATGGGAAAGATGCTTTATATAATGCTACAAGTTTAAAAGATGCATTAGAACATATCCCGAAAGAGAAAATAACTGAAATATATTTAAATAAAAATGAAAATAACTTTGGGATACAAGATCTAATAACCTCATTAGATAAAATTCCTATGAGTAAAGAAGTAAGAATTGACATCTATAAAGCGTTAACAGAAGGGGATATAGACGCTCTAGGTAAAGCCATTGAAAGCCTACCACCAGATAAAAGAGTAGAAGTAATTGCCGAAATAGAAAAAGCTAAAGATGATATTAAAACTATTAGTTCTTCTGAAATAGCAAATAAAATTTTTACTATAGAGGTTAAGGATTTAGCATCAGATACTATTGAGTGGATTCAAAATAAGCTAAAAGAAATAAAGGGTGACAAAGATAAAAAAGACCCTGTCAAAGATGCGAAAAATTCTACTGAAGAAGCTATAGGAAAATCTTCAAGCAATAAAAATCCTTTAAAATCAAAAGTAAAAGAAGCTAATGATGTAGTTGACCATATATTAAATACTCCTGTTACAAAAGAAATTAAACTACAGGTAGAAAATAGAGACTTTAAAAAACAATTAGATTCAATTACACAACTTGATGGTAGGGATGAAGTAAAATTAAAACTTGAATCTTCAGGTGTGAATATAGAACAGGTAGGAGTATTTTTAGATACAATAAAGAATCTCCCTACAAGTTCAACATTTACAAATAAATTTATAGTTGATAATGTAGATAGTTTAAAAGGATTAAAAGATTATCAAGCTGTAGTTGAATGGATTAAAAATAATCCTACAATGGCAATGGACTATGATATCAATATAAATAATTTAGAAAACTTTGATGAGCTAAAAGAAGTCTATACTAGTTTAGATACAAAAGAGAAAAAACAAGTATTTGCGGAATTTGTAATTAACAATCCAAATAAATTAGAAGAATTTCAAGAATTATATAGTAAGACTCCCGAAGATACTAAAACTGCTGTTATTAATTTTGCTGTTGAAAATGCAGATAAATTAAGAAGTGCAATTGATTTATATAATACTACACCAGAAGAGCAAAAAGATAAAGTTTTAAATTTTATATTGAATAATCCAGATAAGTTATATTTAATTCAAAGTCTTTATGATGACTTTCCTGATAATAAAGATATTATAGCCAACCTTATAGTAAATAATCCAGAAGCATTAGATGAGGTTGAGAAATTAAATGCTTTAGATTTAAATAAAGATGTAAAAATAAACATAATAAAATCTCTTGCAAATGGAGATATTGATTCATTAGTTGAGGAAATAGATAAATTGCCTCCTGATAAACAAGTTGAAGTAATTGCAGCGGTAGAAGGAGCTATTGCTGGGATAGATAGTGTTGATAAAAAAACACTAAGTCCTAAATGGGCTAAATTAAAAGCAGATGCAACTGACGCAAATAATAAAATCAACCAAACTGAGAATAAAAAGATAAGCGACAAAAGCTTCAATATTATAGGTCATGTTAGTATAATTTCAAAAGTAACAAGTGGACTTGTTGACCTTGCTCATAATGCTGGGCTTGGTGGAGGAAAGAGTGATAGGAAAAGTGTACAATCCATAAATTCTATAGAAACTCCACAACCAATTCCAGCAAATCTATCCCAACCTAGAACATCAGAACCAGTACCAATAAGTGACGAAACTCCTGTAACAAAGCCATCCTTATTCTCAAGAGCAGTATCAAGAGCCACTGCACCGATAAAGGCTCTTAAAACATTAACTCAAGACACTCCAATAGATAAAAATTTTGATGCTATTATAAAATATGAAATAGAGTTATTTAAAGAATTAGAGAACCAACTTTCAAAAGTAACAAATGAACTATCATTGCTAGATAAGCAAATGAAAAATGCTACTAATGAGCAGAAACTCAATTATCTTAAAAAACAAAATGAACTATATAAAGAGCAGGAAAGACTTTTAAATAGAAAAGAATCTCTTACAAAAGATGAAGCAAATAGATTTAAAAAGGTATTGAGTGACAAAGGTTTCAAATTTAATTCTGATGGAAACATGACAAATTATGAAGAGTTATCTATAAAGAAAGAAAAAGAATTAGCTAAACTTGAAGCAGAGGCAAATAAAGAGAAAGCATCTGATAAGACTAAGAAGAAATATGAAGATGCTAAAAAAGCTTGGGATGAAACTAAGAAATATCGTGATGAATATTTAGATATCATGTTTACTGAACTACCAAAAGTAGTTGAAGAAAAACAAGAAGTAGTAAATGCTACAAAAGATATGGCAAAAGCAGAACGAGAATTAAAAAATGAGGCTTGGAAGCTACACAAAGAATCTGAATGGACATCTATGAATAGAGATGTTGAAGAAGTTAATAATCAGCTTGAATTGTTAGATGTACTGATGGGAAGTGCTTTTGGAGTTGAAAAAAATGATTTACTTCAACAAAAACTAGATTTATTAGAAAAACAGAAAAAAGAAATGAGTGAAACTACGGCTTACATGAAACAAAGTCAAAATGAAATAAAGGGTAAACTTCAAGGTTTTGGATTTCAATTTAGAGATGATGGTACAATAACTAACTACATTCAACAACTAGACAAGTTATTCCAAAGTAATGATAACTTTGATGAAGCGAAAGAATTAGTTGATGCATACCTAGATTTAATGATGGATAAAATTCCTGATGCTGAAAAAGAAATGGCTAAGTTAGATGCTACAATTAAAGCAGCATTAAAAGAAAAGTTAGAAACTACTAAAGAAATAGAAGATGAGATAACTAAAGTCTATGAAAAGCAAATTGAAGAACGTAAGAAACAGATAGACGATGAGCTTAAAAAACGTCTGGATGCACTTAATAAAGAAAAAGAAGCCTACAATAAAGCTAGAGATAAAGCAGATTATCAGCGTGATTATGATGATAAATCAAAAGAAATAGAGGAACTTCAAAAGAAATTAGATATTGCTGAAAGAGATAGTTCACTATCAGGACAAAAGAAGGTACAGGAATTAAGAAAAGAATTAGAAGAGGCTAAGAGAGCATTAGAAGATTTAGTTCAAGACCAAATTGATAAAGATGTAAACGATATGTACGATGATG
>NZ_JACVWA010000025.1:0-542 GCF_020658275.1 Clostridioides sp. ES-S-0190-01
CGGTGGTTCGAATCCACCATCCTCCACCAAAAAAATGCGCGGATGTGGCGGAATTGGCAGACGCACTAGACTTAGGATCTAGCGCCATTGGCGTGGGGGTTCGACTCCCTTCATCCGCACCATTTTTTATTTAATTTATACATATTTATTGTGGGTGCATAGCTCAGCTGGATAGAGCAACGCCCTTCTAAGGCGTGTGTCCGGGGTTCGAATCCCTGTGCGCTCACCACATATATTGGGGATTAGCCAAGTCGGTAAGGCACATGACTTTGACTCATGTATGCGTAGGTTCGAGTCCTGCATCCCCAGCCATTAAATATTAAAGTTAAGGTTCATTAGCTCAGCTGGCAGAGCACCTGACTCTTAATCAGGGTGTCCCGAGTTCGATCCTCGGATGAATCATTGGAAGTAGAATATGGAGAGGTGTCCGAGTGGTTTAAGGAGCTGGTCTTGAAAACCAGTGACTTCGAAAGGGGCCGTGGGTTCGAATCCCACCCTCTCCGCCAAATGCCCAGATAGCTCAGTCGGTAGAGCAGGGGACT
>NZ_JACVWA010000026.1:0-574 GCF_020658275.1 Clostridioides sp. ES-S-0190-01
TCAAAATTAAACAGTAGGCAATTCTCCTTAGAAAGGAGGTGATCCAGCCGCACCTTCCGATACGGCTACCTTGTTACGACTTCACCCCAGTTATTGATTCCACCTTCGACGACTTCTTCCAAAAGGTTAGATAATCGGCTTCGGGCGTCTCCAACTCCCGTGGTGTGACGGGCGGTGTGTACAAGACCCGGGAACGCATTCACCGCAGCATTCTGATCTGCGATTACTAGTAACTCCAGCTTCATGTAGGCGAGTTTCAGCCTACAATCCGAACTGAGAGTAGCTTTAAGGGATTAGCTCCACCTTACGGCTTGGCAACCCTCTGTACTACCCATTGTAGCACGTGTGTAGCCCTAAGCATAAGGGGCATGATGATTTGACGTCATCCCCACCTTCCTCCAGGTTATCCCTGGCAGTCTCTCTAGAGTGCCCAACTTAATGATGGCAACTAAAGACAAGGGTTGCGCTCGTTGCGGGACTTAACCCAACATCTCACGACACGAGCTGACGACAACCATGCACCACCTGTCACCAATGTCCCCGAAGGGAACTCTCCGATTAAGGAGATGTCATT